>JAIRLJ010000026.1 GCA_031259495.1 Oscillospiraceae bacterium
AAAAGAGATTTGTCAAGGTTACTAAAAGTCAGTGCATTAACAGGTATTTCTTCTTTAGTTGCACTAACTCCTTATTCACTACATCAAATGTCAGACACAGCTAGTGCTGCACCTTGCGAAATTGCTGATCGTATAACAAAATACTCTTATTATCGATAACGTTATAAATCTTAAAAGCAAAACGATAAAAACTAGTTCAGCTTTAGCATTCCTGTGTATAGCAGAGAAACTTGTGTCTCAATGAAAACATATAACACCCACCGTCACCATTTTAGGACCAGTGTTCTTTGTAGGACTACCAGCACTATATCCATCGCTACTTCCGGTAGTAGCATGGGGAATAATATAGCACTGCCACCTGCATAAATCGCAATACCCTGGGGGGTATTGTCAACACTAACTTTTAATTTAATAACGTAGCGTATTCGTGTAGAGAAACATAGCTAAGACTTCCGCAGATGCGTCGGTTATTAAATTAATTTACATGATCATTGAACTCTAAGCAGAATTCTTTGAGACTCTTGAAATTTTCAAGACTTTGCACATGGCGCTGATAACGTACTTTTTAGCATTTCTTTTAATCATCTCGACTTGTGACATTACCAGCGCCACTTGCTTTAGAATGTCTATCTCCATCCTTAGTTTTTTATTTTCTTTTCCGTCTCTGTTATATTTCACTTTAAAACAACCAAAAGCCTCCCATAGTTTTATATCCAAGTCGCTAAAGTAGACTTTGAGACAGAATATTCATTTGCAACTTTAGAAACAGATTTTCCAGATTTTTGAAGAGAAACGAGTTGTTTTTTAAGCTCTTCGATATATTTTTTAACTTCTTTAAATACATTAGTACACCTTTATTTAAAGTATTTAAAAAAACAGTTGCTTTTTTTGTTTTTATCTGTTTTAAAATTTGTGTCTTGTCTTTAATTAGTTCGGCAAGTTAATTTTTTAGATTTAAAAAAGAGGGCGTAAAATTTTGAAAAAGAAAAATGTTGGAAAACTAGTTTTATTGTTTTTAAGTATGTTTTTTGTTTATTTAATTGGTACAAATTATGTACAAAACTATGCGTCAGCTACAGGAGATAGTGTCGAAAAAGATGGTTTAATATACGAGTTGGATAATAGTGGACACGCTGTGTTGTCAGGGGTTACCAAAGAGCGTGGAGCAGCTCGCCCTGCGAGCGTTAGACGATTCCTTGAAAAAGAAAAGCCTTATTGCTTTAGTTTTATAGCGAAAGAGCCAAACGTGGCCAAGTGGGGAAATCCCCTTACAATCGAAAAAGCTGTAGTTATAAAAGGATGTGTCTACGAGGTTAATAGAATAGGTGATGGCGCGCTTAAAGAATGTAAAATTGGGCGCGTCGTAGTTCCTAATTCGGTGAGATTTATAGGATATAAAGCGTTTACAGGTTGTAAATTTTTAGAGAGTGTTGTAATACCAGAATCAGTTGAAGTTATAGAAAATTTGGCATTTGAAGGATGTGAAAAGCTAAGAAGTTTAGAAATTCCAAATTCTGTGAAAATTTTAGGAGATGGAGTGTTTGAGGGATGTTCGAATCTAGAGTATGCAAAAATTTCAAATTCAGTTTTAAAAATTTCAATGAGGATGTTTGCTTCTTGTAAGAGATTAGAAAGTGTTGTAATTCCAAGTTCAGTTACTAAAATTGGAGAGTTCGCGTTTCGAGATTGTTCTAACTTAAAAAACGTCATAATTTTAGGAAAGCTTACTGAGATAGAAGAATCTGCGTTTTGGAGTTGTTATCGTTTAGAAAATATTAATCTTCCGGATTCGGTTACAAAAATAGGAAAGCAAGCGTTTTATTACTGTCAAAGTTTAATAAATATCGAAATTTCAGGGTTAGTTAAAATTATAAAAGATTCGACGTTTTGTAATTGTGCAAAATTAACAAACATTCGTATTCCATCTTCGGTTAAAGAAATAGAAAGAGCGGCATTTTGGGGTTGTTCGAGTTTAGAAGTTATCCAAGGTTTGAGTTTAGTTGAGAAAATAGGAGACAGTGCGTTTGGCAGCTGTTTGAGTTTGAAAAGCGTTAAACTGCCAAATTCTATATCGAATGTAGGAAAAAAAGCATTTTCAAATTGTTCAAGACTAAAAAATGTTGAATTTGAAGATGGTTTTGTTGGGAGCATAGAATCAAAGGCATTTTTTGGTTGCCTTGGTTTGAAATGTGTTAGACTTCCAAAAAGATCAAGTTTAGCAATAGATGTTTTCAAAAATTGTCAAGGCATAAAGAGTATTGCTTTTGAAGAAGGTTCAAATTTAGGAGCTATTTGGCGTGACAATCAGTGGGAAATTTTTAGAATCTTAGACTCTCGTATCGACCGTACGACAGAAAGGGTATATGTAAACGGGAGTTTGATATAAATTTCAACTTCTGTTTAACGCCAACCAAGCTTCTAAAATCTTTCTCTTCTAGCTTTTCGGTCTAATTAATTCTCAATAATTTTAATATTTTTAGTTTCGTAGGAAATCTATTGTAAATATTAAATTTTTATTTTGGCAAATTATGTAGAGATTCGAAATTGTAACCCATGTCTTTTATTCTTGAAATAAAATTATTAAGAATTAAAGTATTTGTTTTTGAAGTAGAGTGAAGTAGGATTATAGCTCCAGGATGTATTCTAGTTATTAATTTTTCTAAAGCTTCTTTCTCACTTGGTTGATTGTCTACGAGCCAATCTTTATGTGCAAGACTCCAAAATATAGTTGTAAAACCTGATCTTTGTGCATGTTCAAGGTTATTTTTGCTATATTTCCCACATGGAGGACGATAAAATTTGTCCATTTCTTTGTTTGTTGCTTTTTTGAAAAGTTCTTCAAGTGTTAATGTTTCTTTTTCAAAAGATTCAAAATCGGATATTTTTGACATATCCGGATGATTGCAAGTGTGATTTCCAACAATGTGTCCCTCTTCAACCATTCTTCTTACTAAGTCAGGGTTAGTTTTTACATAATGACCGACAATAAAAAAAGCAGCTTTTATTTTTTGTTGTTTTAGAGTATCAAGTATGCTGTTGGTAAATCCGTTTTCATATCCAGCATCAAATGTTAAAAATACAGATTTTTTGTTTGTATCTCCAATAAAATAAGAATTAAACGCTTTTAAAACACTAGCAGAAGCATTTCCAGTAGGCGGCTTTCCAATTCCGTTATTATAATTTAATCCCCAATTTGTACAAGGTTTTGATGAAGTTGGTACTGGTTTTTCTGAAGTGGGAGCTGATTGACAAAATAAACTGGCACAAAGAAGAGAAGCAGCAAATACTAGACATAGTGACGCTATAGTTACTTGTCTTTTAGTTACTATGAAAGTTTTCAAATTTCTCACCGCCCATAAACTTCAGTATTATAAAAAGTGTATTTTTCAAAAAAACTCTTTAGAACAGCATTTGTAAACTTTTTGTACAAAATATACAAAAATTTAAGTTTACTTTTTATTTTTTTTATGATATCAATGTAAATTATGAGGTTAAAAACCTAAGATGAATAAATTCATATCGATTTAGCATAAAGAATAAAACGTGTCAGTGCTGAAAAGTTTCTTTTTCTTCCTCTTGAGTCCAAGTTTGCAAACGTACAAAAAAACACAAACACTACTTGGGCGTTTTTGAATTTTGTTTTTCAAAAAATTTGTTTTCCAGGTTTGTTGCGCAAAAGTTTAGCTGTTTTATAAGTTTAATTGTTCATGAGGGATTTAATGCAGATAATTTATCTAGATGTTCTTATATGCATAAACATGTTTATAAGCTATTTTATTTTGCTTTCAACAGTAAAATTTTTAAATATAAAGATAAAAAGATTCAGGCTAATACTAGCTTCTTTACTCGGTGGACTCTACTCTTTAATTATATTTGTTCCTCATTTACATCTATTTTTTTCTATATTATTAAAATTGGTTTTATCTGCTTTGATAATATTTGCGTCGATTGGTTTTTGTAGCAAAAAAATGTTTTTAAAAGCTTTGGCTGTTTTTTATTTAATAAATTTTGTTTTCTTTGCTGTTATGTTTTTACTTTGGCAATTTTCTTCGCCTAACAGTTTGCTAATAAAAAACGACATCGTCTATTTAAACATTTCTCCTATTTTTTTAGCAATTTCGACTATAGTCTGTTATATCGTTTTTAACCAATTAAACAAAATCGCTGGAAAAAGTGATCCAAAAAAGACCTTTTGTGATATCATCATAAATTTTGGAAACAAAGAAAAAAATATAAGGGCAAAAATAGACACAGGAAATTCCCTCAAAGAGCCGTTTTCGAGTTTGCCAGTAATAGTGGCAGAATATAGCTCTATTGAAGATTTAGCACCAAAGGAGGTAAAAAATTTTTTATTAACAAATTCTCTAGACTTGCAAGATTCTCTTAAAGAAAAACCAAATCTCAAAATAATACCATTTAGAGCCATATCCGGAACAGGAATACTTCCAGCGTTTAAACCCGACAAAATCTTATTAAAATCCGAAGAAAAACCGTTACTAAAAGAAGCTTACGTAGCTGTGTGCAAAAAAGGTACTTTACCTATAGGATTCAAAGCAATAATGAGTGAAGAACTTTTGGTTTAATTTTATTTATAAAAAAGAGGAGAAAAACCATGAAAAAATATTTTGAAAATTTAGTAGCAAAATTAAAATTTATTGCACTAAAAACACTTGTGAAGTTGGGATTTATCGAAGATATATTTTATATAAATGGTCCAGAAACCCTTCCTCCACCTCTAAACACCAAAGAAGAAAAAGAAATTATGAAAAAACTTATGAACGGAGACGAATCTTGCCGTGAAACACTTATGGTAAGAAATCTTAGGCTTGTAGTCTATATAGCTAAAAAATTTGACCCTAGTGGAGCAACAGTTGAGGATTTGATTTCCATAGGAACAGTGGGGTTAATAAAAGCAGTAAATACTTTTAAACCAGAAAAAAATATAAAGCTCGCTACATACGCTTCTAGGTGTATAGAAAACGAAATTTTAATGTACCTGCGAAAAGGCTCACAAAACAGAAATGAGATGTCAATAGATGAGCCATTAAACGTCGACTGGGATGGTAATAAACTGCTTCTTTCAGATATTTTGGGTAGCGATGAAGATATAGTAAGTAAAGAAATAGAGCGAGAAATGGAGTTTGGTCTACTTTTAAATGCCGTACTAGACCTTTCTGAGCGCGACAAAAATATAATGGAATTAAGATTTGGTTTAAACAAAAAACAAGAACATA
This sequence comes from Oscillospiraceae bacterium, assembly GCA_031259495.1. Taxonomy (GTDB): domain Bacteria; phylum Bacillota; class Clostridia; order Oscillospirales; family Acutalibacteraceae; genus JAITRE01. The sequence goes on from JAIRLJ010000026.1 coordinate 5,235, forward strand.
CTCAAAGACAAGTAGCAGATCTTCTTGGAATTTCGCAATCTTATATTTCAAGATTAGAAAAAAGAATAATATGGAAACTTAAAAAAGATTTAGAAAGAGTATGCTAAAAATAGTTAATTATTTTTTTGTCGCCAGATAGTGTTATCAACTGCGGTTTTAACTCAAAGCCGCTTAAGGCGGGGGGACATTATATGGGTTTAGGGAGTTGGAGCTTGAAAGTCCTAATACAACTCTTTTTTAAACAAAGATTTTACGTTTGACGGCCAACCAAACGTCTGAAGTTTTTTTCTTTTAGCTTTCAAGCTAATTAACCCTCGTAGTACAATCCTAATATTTTTAATTTCGCGGAAGGTCTAGTCATTCTTGAAAAATTAATTAGTTTCTTTTACTCTTTCTTTTAAGTAACTGGATTCGAAGTCTGACAACGCTAATTTTACAGCAAGTGGATATTTATCATATGCTATGCTTATGGCAAAATTTCCCGCTTTAGCTGAATCATCAAAACCAGCCATGTGCCATCTTATAGCTACAGCTTCTTCTGTTTTTAACCGCATAAACCTTTCTATCATGAAAACGGATTTTTCCCCATGTCCATATGGAAAACTGTCTTCTATAGTAAAATACGGCTGTTTTTCCCAGCATCCGGTTTTTTCGTTTTTTACATTTCTGGTCGTTGCTTTGTAAAATTCAGTTTTGCAAATGTCATGTAAAAGCCCACATATTGCAAAACTTTCTGGGTTATCTTCACTTTCTTTAAAATGCCTTTCGAAAAGAACTTCATAAACACCTAAGCTATGTTCAACAAGACCACATTTATAAGCACAATGAAATCTGGTGCTCGCAGGTGCAACAAAGAAATCTGTAGTTTCAAGCCAAGACAAAAGTTCGGTTGAACCCTGTCTTCTAATGTTCTCTATATATACCTTTTTAAATTTTTTTTTAAAATCCATATTTTTTCTCCGTTTTTTTATATTTAAACTATTTTTTCAAACCGCTTTTCTAAATAATTATAAAAATTGCAAACTCCGTTTTTAAAAAATCACGTTCGCCTGAAAAAATATATTTTCTTTATTGTCCTTTCCATAAAAATAATAAAGATTTTCTTCATTTGCTATAAAAATTTTCATTTTTTTTCCTATTAAAACCTCTTTTTTGTAAACTATTATAATTTTTTTTGGAAAATTTTTATTTAAAATAAACAAAAAAAGAGAGTCAAAAATTATTGATATATACTCAGTATGATTCAGATGAAAATTCATGTCGCATCTTGAATAAGATGCTAATTCTTCTTTTAAAAAAACTGTATTTTTAAGCTCTTTTATGTGATCTAGTGTTCTTAATGGATATTCCCTTAAATTTTCATCTGTTAAAACTTTAGGAAAATTTCTGACAACGTTATGTTTTTGTGTATTAATTAAAAACCAATCAACAATTACCTCAACAACCTGCTGGTTATTGCTATCTAAAAAAATAGTTTTCCTCTTTTGAAAAATTCCTCTTGGTTTAAAAACTTCTGTTCTAACTTTTAATTTTTTGTTGGTGAAAATAACTTTTTTTAAATTTAAAGTCAAGTTATTTATAAAAAATGCAAGATTATTTTTTTTATAAAAATCCTCTTCAAGTTTTAAAGTATTTGCATGCTTCATAGAAATTTGTTGGGTTCTTTTTAGAATACAGTCAAATTTAAACCTTCCTTTAAAATCACATTCCTGGTTGTTTACTGTGATATTTTGTTCTAAAAAAGTTCTCATTTTTCTGACCTTTTTCATATAATATGGTGATATTCTAACATCGGTATGTTTCGATAGCAAAAGCATTCCGATTATATCGCATGGAATTACGTTTGTTAAACGTATTTCCTATCATATTTTTTTTAATGCTTCAATTAAGGAGGTATGCCATGAACGCAGGAGATACCGCTTTCTTATTGCTTAGTGCCGCGTTAATATTCATAATGATACCCGGTACTTCGCTTTTTTACGGCGGTCTTGGAAGTAGAAAAAACCTTATCAACAATATGATGTCCTGTATAGTAGCCATAGGTATTGGTGCTATTGTTTGGCTGTTGGTAGGATATTCCGCATCGTTTGGCGAAAGTATTTGCGGAATATTTGGAAAGATAAATTTTGATTTGTTTAAAAACGGATTTACTTTAGCAACTTCTAAATATTCAACAACTGTTCCTAATGCAGCGTTTGTTGTATTCCAAATGATGTTTGCTCTTTTAACACCTGCTTTGATAGTTGGTGCTATCGAGGGTAGGATGAAGTTCAAGTCCCTGTCTATATTTCTTATTTTGTGGAGCATAATAGTCTATTACCCTCTTGTCCACATGAGTTGGGCCCAGGGCGGTCTATTTGGTCCAACGATTGTAGGTGCTGTTGATTTCGCTGGTGGAAATGTTATACATGTGAGTTCGGGTATTACAGGATTAGTACTTGCAACGTTGCTAGGTAAAAGAAAATCCAATGATCTAGTTCCGTGCCATAATGTTCCATTCGTATTAATAGGAACAGCTCTTCTTTGGTTTGGTTGGTTTGGCTTTAGTGCTGGAAGTATTTTTCAAGGATTCCCAATAGCCTCTCATGCTTTTTTAGCAACTATAATTTCGTCCAGTTCAGCGTTTTTGACTTGGGTGTTGATAGATATTGCAAGAAAAAAAAGAGCAAAGCTTGTTTCAGGTTGTGTAGGTGCTATAGTTGGATTAGTAGCCATTACGCCAGCAGCTGGTTTTGTTCCAATTTGGTCTGCTTTAATTATAGGTGCAATCGCCAGCTTGCTCTCTTACTTTACAGTAAATCTTATAAAAATGAGATTTTGCATTGATGATGCCATGGATGTATTTGCTTGTCATGGAGTAGGAGGAATTTGGGGAGGAATTGCCACTGGAATTTTTGCTGATACTACAATCAATCCAAATGTGAAACCCGGCCTTATATTTGGAGAATTTAATCAACTTCTCTCGCAACTTACGGCCATAAGTATAACAATAATTTTCACGCTTGCAGGAACTTTAGTTTGCGCTTATTTAATAGGAATTTTTTTAAAACTAAGAATCAGCGAACAGGAAGAACTCGACGGTCTTGATCTCTCGCAACATGAAGAAGAAGCTTATTGTTCGTAAGAATTTTTTACGGAAATTAAATAAAAATTCAAAAAAATAAAAACCTAGATATCTTATATCAAAATAATCTTTAGAGAATTTTGTCTCTAGAGATTATTTTTTTTTATTTATACACATAAATCTTCGAAAATATCTGAATATTTTTAAATTATAAAGACAAAAATATTAGAGAAAAAAATGAAAACAAAAATGTTAAAAAAATTAATTTAGCAAAGCAAAAACAAATTGCATACATACATTAGGACAAAATTTAAAAAAATATTTTTATTCTTAAAAACTGAAAAAGAAAAATTTATGAGAAAATTTTATAAACTTAAAAAATGTTTTGCTCTGAGAAGCTTTAGAGATCTGGGAAATGTTATTGTAAATTTGCAAGTGCCTGATTTATATGCACTTAATAATTTTAATTTTCAAGCACTTTCGTTCTGTGATGGTAAAACAGATATAAATTCTTTTTTTGTCACTTCAGTTCATAAAGCTTTAATAGAAAATTTTGCCAAAAAAGGATATGTTACTGCTTGCAGAGAAGGCGATCTAATCAAGGAAGAACAAAAATTAAAAGTGCATAAAAATAGTTTCGTCAAAACAGTACACTGGTCTATTACTGGAAGGTGTAACTACAAGTGCCGTCATTGTTATCTCAATGCTCCTAGCGCGCATTTTGGCGAACTTTCTAAAGAAAAATGTTTTAAAATTATAGATCAGTTTAAAGAAGCTGGTATTATGGAGGCTACTATAACAGGAGGAGAGCCATTTGTTCGAAAAGATTTTTTCGAAATAATAGAAAAACTTGTAAAAAATAAAATTTCTATAACGCAAATCTATACAAACGGAAAATTAATTACATCAAGAATTTTAGATAAATTAGAAGCTTTTGGAGTTAAACCAGAATTTGTAATTAGCTTTGATGGAATAGGATGGCACGACTGGCTAAGAGGAGTTAAAGGAGCGGAAAAATTAGCTGTTGATGCTTTAAAGTTGATAAATAAGCGAGGATATACGACTAGTGTTGAAATGTGCGTTCATAAGAATTCTATTTACACAATAAGAGATACTATAAATTTTTTGTCCGATCTTAATGTTCAATCTTTAAAAATAAATCCTGTAGCAGATTCTGGGGCTTGGAGAAACGAAAAAAGCAAATATAATCTGACTCAAGAAGAGCTTTTTGATTCATATTTAGACGTTATATCTTTGTTTTTTAAAGATGGTTCGCCTTTGACGCTACATCTCGGTGGATTTTTCTTTTGTAGAAAAAAAAGTATAAATTGGTTTTGTCCTTCGGCAAAATTTGATGGCTCTCTAAAAACACTAAACTATAGAATTTGTCCGCACGCACGCCAAAATGTATATATTTCCCCTAATGGTCAGGTACTGCCTTGTATGGGACTGGCTGGAATAGACAACTTGAACTTAAAAAAAATTTATATGCCAGAAACACCATTACAAGATGTATTATTTTCATCTGATTTTTTTTCTTTAGTTGATATGAAAATTTCCGATTGGCTAAATAAAAATCTAACTTGTAAAAATTGTAGCAAAAACAAAATCTGTGCGGGCGGATGCAGGGCCAGTAGTATTTTATCTGGAGGAGGTTGGTTTGATATAGATACCAGTGCCTGCAAAATTTTCAAAAAAGGGTACTTTAAAAAAATAAATAATATTGCGCAAAATTTCATAAAAAACATGGAAATCAGCAAAATATAACAAGCGTCTTACACAAAAAAAATTTCGTACATTTGGTGTGACAATTATTTAAGAAAAGACATAAAGAAAGTCGGTGTACATATTACACTTTCTGCGAAACTAAAAATGTTAGAATTATATTGTGAAAATTAATCAAGACAAAAAGCTAGAAAAAAACTTCAGAGTTTGGTTAACGTCAAACTAAAAACCTTTGCCGAAATGATCAAAGTTCTAAAAAAGCTGAGCAAAAAAACAAAATCACGAAATTTCAAAAAAGAGAATCTTAGTCAAAATGTGATTAACTTAATAAAAAAGTTTAAGATATTAGTGAAGAAAGATATATAAACAGGCGAAGACGATTTGGTTTGAAATTTAAGGTATTAATCCTTGTGAATCTGGGAACAATCTTTGATATAAATTACTGGAAATTGTGCGAAGATCACAATCAACGCTACCAGGAAAATTATTTTTATACGTATCATAAGCTTTAATTACTCTTTGTTTTATAAGCCTGTACAACTGACTACTTTTAGGTATTACACTAAAGTCAAGCTGATATATTTTATAAAGAAAACTTCTATCATTGAGGCCTTCAAGATCTGTGCATTCTGGAAGTGGCGGAAGTGACGAAAGAATTGTTGATCGTGGAGGTAGTGGCGCTGGTGGTGGAGGCGTCCCTCCCATTGGTATTGACGGAGAAATTGCTGGCCCTGGAGATATGGGCGGTGGTGGAGGCGTCCCTCCCATTGGTATTGACGGAGAAATTGCTGGCCCTGGAGATATGGGCGCTGGTGGAGGCGTCCCTCCCATTGGTATTGACGGAGAAATTGCTGGCCCTGGAGATATGGGCGCTGGTAGTGGTGTTGATAAAATCGGCGGTACTGATAATGGTGGTGGTTCGCCCGATAGCGGTGGTGCTCCTCCTACTGCTGGACGTTGTGGTGCTAATCTTAGCGGTACCGCTCTCGATAGTGACGGTACTGATGGCGGTGGTGGGGGCGGCGTTTCTCCTACTGCTGGAGTTCTTTGTGCTGGACTCGACGCTGCTCCTCTTCTTGACCCTGGTGGTGGTGCTAAAGGCACTCCTTTTCCTCCTGCTGATTTTTGTAGCGGTGCTGGTGGTGTCTCTTTTTCTACTGGTTTTGGTGATGATGCTGTAGGAGGAGCTGGCGCTGAAGGCGACGCCGCCGATGGTAGTCCTTCCGACGGTGCTGGCTCTGGTGGTGTCGTCAGTGGTGACTGTGCTGATCGTAAAGGTGTATTACTTAACGTTTGATACGTTGAATAAGCAGCTAACGCAGCTAAAGAAGAAATACCTGTTAATGCACTGACTTTTAGTAACCTTGACAAATCTCTTTTTATTTTTAAATTTCTTTTTCTTTGTATAGCAGTATCTAAATTTTTTCTATACTCATCTTCT
>JAIRLJ010000052.1 GCA_031259495.1 Oscillospiraceae bacterium
GTTCTATCACGTTTGGTGCTACTGGTTCAGGATTCTCTTCTCGTATTACAAATGTAAGGTTAAGAGGATCTTTTTTTATCCTCTCTGAAATTTCTCTTGCGTCGGTATCAGGTGGAACATATTCATATGTGTCTGCAAACGTGTTGCATAAATACCCTGAAAATCCTGCTCCTGCAAGCTTTAGTATATCTGAACATTTTGCTCTCGAATCAAAAGTTTTGGCTGAAAGAGCCCTAGGTACAATATTACCGAATATCACAATAGTACCCTTGGGAAAGATTACTGGTTCTTCTGCTGGTTCTGCAAGATTTTCTATAGTGAAGATGTATGGTTCTGTAGGTTCGAACACGTCTTCTAATAACATATCATCGTCCACTACAGAACCAGAAGCGTATAATTCTATTCGATCTGCAGATAAAGCAATTTTTGAAGCTAACCAACTTTTTATTACCCTTATTTCCTCTTTTGGAGGAAGATCTTCAACTATTTCTAGTCTTGTTTTATACCGAAAGGTACAATGAACGAGAGAAGGTATCGTTGTCGCAACAGGAGGAGGAGGCAAGACTTCCCTGACACAGGGACGAGTAGGAGCTAGTGTTATTATAGTTGGTGGTTTAACTTTCTTTAATTGCACTGGAGCTGGACTAGACGCAAATAGATGGCCATCATATCTAAACATTTCTGCATCTTCCTGTTTTATATATCTTACCTCACCGTTATTTAAACCTTTAATTACAATGACACCATCTCCAAAACCCAAAACTTGAGCCAGAAAATCAGATTCCGAGACCCAAAAATGTTGTAAAGCCGACAAATTATCAGAAGCAATCTTGATAAAAGGATCTTCATGGGGCCAACTTCCACCTGACTTGACAAATTCTAGATCGTTTTGAGCGTAAATTCTCGCTTCTTTTTTTACCGAAATCTCAGCAATAGGATCGTTCATTTTACCCATGTGTGTAAAAAATTTTGTAGGAATATAAAGCCCTGATCCATCATCAAACCAAGCTTTTTGTTCTCCTAAACTAACGTATTTTATTCTTGCTGTTGCTTCGGGTGCTAGATAGCCTGCTTCGCTTGTTTCGCCGTCGTAATGCCTAAATACAGGTATTGAAAATGCAAACAAATTCTTAACCACTACGGGATTAGATGTGAAATCTAAATCGCCGTTTTCTTTTGCATTTGAAGCATAGATAGTTTTAATGGAGATAGCACCTACTGTTTTTGTTGCCGGAATGACAAATAGTCCTCCTACAAAAAGTAAAAAACCAAACAACATTTCAACTTTATGCATCTTTACTAGGCTTATCAAAACCTTTTTCATTTTTCTTCTCATCGCTTTTATACAGTCTCCCTTTTAATTAATATCTGATTTGATTTTTGTTAACTTAAGATAAAGAACAGAATTTTTTGTAAGTTATCAGTGATCATATTCAGAACTTGAATTGTAGTACAAAATTTAGTTTTTTTCAAAACATATTTTATTTTTTTAACAGTGCGCGAGTTATAAAACTAATTCCAGAGTAAAACAAAACTTATAAAACTAACTCTAAAATAGAGCCTCCCAAGTCAAAAATTAGTTTTAAAGTTTACTCTTTCTTCGTTTTTTTATATATGTCTCTTCTTTAGGTAAAAACTATTTAAACAAGAAAAGATATTTTTATGAAAAAGATTCTTAAAAAATGTTTTTTGCAAAAATTATTTTCATGAAAACAAAAAAATAAAGGAGAAAATCCTAAAAGGAGCCTGAATTTTAGTTACTGATAACATCTGATATTTGATAGCAAAATTTTGATTTTTTGCGATTTTTGCTAACTAAGAGAAAACTGATAGTTTTCCTTAGTTTAAACATAGCATCTTTTATTAAACAGAAATATTTTTTAAAAAATAACATATTCTTACTTGTAAAAACTATTAAAACTTTAATATTTGACAAAATTTATTTAAACGGTGATCTAAAGATTATGATATTTAATAAAAAAACAATTATTTTAAAACGCTTAATATTAGTTGGAATTTTAACAGTTTTTCTGCTATCACTTTATTTATTACAACTACAACCAAACAAATCTAAACAAAAATCTACTGCCCACGAAGAACCTTTTGTAAAAATACTCATTGGATACCATAAAAAACCAAAAACTTTAATAAAAGGAGAAGTTTTTGTTCCAATTCATTTGGGTAGAGATGTTAACCTTGATGAACCGTTTCATACCGGAATTAATCTTACACAGAGCAAACCAAATCCTAAGGATCATCAGTGGCTACAGAATAATATGATTGGGGACAACACGGGAGACAATATTTCAAAATTTAATAGACAATATTGTGAAATTACTGGTGTTTACTGGGCTTTAAAAAATTTAGATAAATTGGGAAATCCCAAATATATAGGTAATTTTCACTACAGAAGACAGTTAAATTTTAAAAACGAGAAAAATTTTGTAGATGAAGTTAAATTTTTTAACGGAACTGCTGACGAAAAATACAGAAAAGAAATTGGTTTAGATGAGGAAACTATAAAAAATACAATAAAAAATTATGATATAATCTTGCCCCGACCTTTTAATTTTGAAGAAGGAGTTAATTTGTATACGCATACTAAAATTTACCATCCTATTGAAAGCCTAGATATTTGCTTTGACAGTATAAAAAAAAGACATCCAGAATATAGTGAAAGTGTGGATATTGCCAAGGACTTAAAATCTGCCTATTTTTCAAATTTGTGGATAATGAAAAAAGAAATTTTTGAAAAACTGTGCGCTTTGGCTTTTGATTCTTTAGAAGATGTTCGAAAAACATTGAACCCACAAAAATGTAACACAGATGCCATTTGTGCATACGTTTTCGAACGTTTATTCAATGTATTTATTGTGAAAGAAAAGTTAGAAAAAAATCACACAATGTTGGAGCTTGAAAAAACTTGGCTAACAGATCCATAACGTAAAATCTTTTTAAAATATCAAAATGTTTTAAATTATGAAAAGTGTAAAAATAGTGAAAATTATGGGGTATTCTTGGACAAAAAACACTTGTCCATTTTTCTAGGGAAAGTTTGGTAGGCTTATCTGTGCGGTCGTGAAGCTTTACAGGAACGCCTTCCAGAACGACAAAGACTTCCATCGTCTTTTATTTTATAGCTTGTTATTGTTTCTGTTTTTTCTATCCTTATTGGGAATAAATCCACGAACAAAAATACGTTCTCCATCTTGAGAAAAAATTGCTGCTCTTCCTACCTCAAACTCGGGATCATCATTAAGCCACAGTTTCTTCTTCGGGGTTAATCGGATATTCCTCCGCTGTTTAACAAAATATCTAGGACGCAGTGTTTAAAGGAAAGAAAAAATTTTTCTTATTTTTCATAAACGATTACTTCGTTTTTAGGTATTTTCTTAAAAGAATAAAACTCAATTTTTGCAGATTTCAAAGTTTTGTAAAAACTGGACATAGTTTGAGTTTTAGAAAAAGTTTGTCTTGAGTATAGCGTATATAGGTTGAAAATTAAAAAGCATCACTTTTTAAGAAAATCCAAATTTTCAAGCTAATTTTAAAGAGATTTTATAATATTAAAGATTTTTTCATCAGCGTTTGTCGTGAAAATTTTCTTAGAGTTTTTCGACAAAACCTCTAATATTTTTTTAGAAGAAACTATTTTGTTTACAATTTGTAATAATTTTAAGGATGAAGATGACAAATCCTTTTCTTCTAGAAGCACAGCGGCATTGGTTTTAACTAACTCCATGGCATTATAATACTGATGATTTTCACTGACGTTTGGTGATGGAATAAGCACTGAGGCTTTTCCAGTCGCAGTAATTTCTGCAAGTGTTATTGCTCCTGCGCGACAAATTACAAGATCCGATGCTACAAGAACTTCTGGCATATTTTCTATATATTCCCTCACGTCTATGTTTTTATGAGTTTCTAAATTTATATTTTTTTGTTTTAAGATATCCATAAAGTTTTTGTTAGCTCTACCGTAGGCATGTATGTGATAATACATGTCTCGATTTTTTATAGTATTACTTATCAAATCGGCAATTGCTAAATTTATTCTATCTGATCCTAAACTTCCACCAAAAGATAGAATAACAGGGCGAGAATCAAATTTTAATTTTTTTCTTACTTCTTGTTTTTTTAAGTTTAACAATTCTTTTTTTATAGGATTTCCTACCACTTTTATTTTTGTATTGGGTAAATATTTTCTTGCGGCGGCATTGCCGAGCATAACACAACTTGAAATTTTAGCAAGCATTTTTGTAGTTATACCAGGAAAAGCGTTTTGCTCATGAATAACAATTTTTGTACCGAGTTTAGCAGCTGTTCTTAAAATCGGACCACTAACATACCCACCAGTTCCAATGCATACAGTGGGTTTAAAACTTTTTATAATTCTCTTAGACTCAAATAAAGCCATCACAATCCTGTTTAAAGTAGCAAAATTTCCTCTAAGAGCTCTAAATGATAATCCCCTTTGAAAGCCCGAGATCCTAATAGAACAAAAATCAAACCCTGCTTTAGGTACTAACTTTTGCTCCATACTATTTTTTGCACCAACATATAAAATCTTTGCATTTTTATCATGAGTTTTTATGTAACTTGCTATGGCCAGAGCAGGATTAATATGTCCAGCAGTTCCCCCTCCTGCAATTATTACTCTCATTGTTTTATCCCCTAAAGAATAAATATGATCAAATTTTGTAAAAAGCACCACAAAATAATAAATACTTTTCTGGTAGACACAGAGGGACTCGAACCCCCGACTTCTTACATGTGAAGCAAGTGCTCTAACCAACTGAGCTATGTGTCCAAATACCTGGTGACCCGTGCGAGACTCGAACTCACACTACCGCCGTGAAAGGGCGGTGTCTTAACCACTTTGACTAACGGGCCCAAAATCATAAAAAAAGTACGGTAGCGGTAGATGGATTCGAACCATCGACATTTCGGATATGAACCGAATGCTCTGGCCAACTGAGCTATACCGCCAAAACGCCCTAATTGCAATGCTACTCATTCTAATATTTTGAGCACGAACTTGTCAATAAAACTACATACTACAATAGGTACTTACAAGCTTTGTTCAGTATTTATATTTTTGTGACAACAAACAAGCCTAATTTCTATCCTAATTTTCAACCTGTTTTGATAAAATTTTAGCTACAGTTTCTACCAACAAAATTTGAGCTGAAGTGGGAAAAGTATTGGGCACTGCTGCAACAGCTACAACTGCACCAACAGCCTCACGTGACGTCACAATCGGTATCACTATGGCACTATTGCTCTCTATTTCTACAATAATTCTAAGTGGTGTTAAATTATCTTCGCTTAATATAAACTTCTCGCGTTCAAAAATGATACTGCCAAGCTTAGAAGTTATTTTACGATCTACATATTCATTTTCGGGGAGTTCAGAAACCGCTATTACACTGTCTGTGTCACAAATAATTATCGGCATCTCCACAGCATTGCTCAAAACTTTTGCGTATTGAGCGGCAAAAGGCAAAAAACCAATAATAGGAGAGTATTTTTTAAAAATTATACTTCCTTCTCTGTCTGTAAAAATTTCCAGCGAACCCCCATTTTTAATATGCAAAGTCCGACGAATTTCCTTAGGTATTACTATCCTGCCAAGATCATCTATTTTTCTTACTATTCCCGTAGCTTTCACAAAATTTACCCCCAGATGTGCTAAAAACCTATAAATTTTCACTCAGAAAATATTTAGTTCCGTTTCGCCTAACAAAATGTCTCACAAGATTTTTTTTGCAACACATATTTGGAGTTTACCACAAAAAAATAAAATAATTCACAAATTTGATTTTATTTTTGTTTTAACAAAAAGAAACAAAAAAATTAAAAACAATAAATATATTTTTTTATACAAAATTTATCACATTGCAAAACTCATACAGTTCCCATTGCTTAATTTTCAAAAATGCCCTTTATTTTTTCAAAAAAACTTTTCTTTTTTTGGTAGTTTTTTTCGCTCGATTGATTTTCAAAATCTTTCAAAATTTCTTTTTGCTTAATGCTTAAATGTTTTGGTACTTCAACGTTAATTTTAACAAACTGATCACCGTAGCCTCTGTAGTTCATATTTTTTATTCCTTTTCCCCTTAATTTTAGGACATCACCTGGCTGCGTGCCCTCGTGTATTGTACACTTGATTTTTCCTGTAAGGGTCGGAATCAAAATTTCATCACCAAGAGCCGCTTGAGAAAATGTAATAGGAATTTCGCACCAAACATTATAACCATCTCGTGAAAAAAACGAATGGGGCTTTATACTAATATGCAAATGTAAATCACCAAACGGACCCGAATTTTTCCCGGCATTACCTTTACCAGAAACTCTTAAAATTTGAGAATCCTGTATTCCTTCTGGTATGTCAATCTCTAACTTCTCTCTGGTTTTTACAAATCCCTTACCATGACAAGTTTCACATGGATGTGTTATTTTTTTGCCAGTGCCGTAACACGCGCTGCAAGTTTTACTGCTTTGCATAATTCCGAAAGGTGTACGCTGAGTAATTTTAACCTGACCAACTCCCGAACATTTACTGCACATTTTAATGCTAGAAGCATTTTTGGCCTTAGTTCCCGCACAAATTGGACAAATTTTTACAACATCATAAGACAAAATTTTCCTGCAACCTTTTGCTGCTTCCTCAAACGAAAGTAAAATACTTTTCTCGATATTAGATCCGCGAGTCGATCTATTAGAATTTTCTCTGTTAAAAGACCCAAATCCAGAACCAAAAATACTTCCAAAAATATCTGAAACATCAAAATCGCCAAACCCGCCAAAACCAGACTCGGTTTGCCATCCATAACCACTGCCAGAACCACCAGCAGCATAACTTTGATCAACGCCTGCATGTCCAAATTGATCATATCTAGCTTTTTTTTCTTTATCTGACAAGACTTCGTATGCTTCGTTTATTTCTTTAAATTTTCTCTCGGCTTCTCTATTACCTGCATTTAAATCCGGATGATATTTTTTCGCAAGTTTTCTAAAGGCTTTTTTTATTTCGCTGTCTGACGCTCCCTTAGAAAGCCCCATCACATCATAGTAATCTTGTTTGCTGGCCAAATATAACTCCCTACCTTAACTCTCTACTTTAGCTCTTTTTTCCTTTTTTACCGTCTACCTCTTTATAGTCAGCATCATAAACATTTGCGTTATCTGACTTAGCGGTTGTTTTATCTGAAGATCCTTTGTCCTGAGCTGTAGACGCGGAATTTGGCGCTGCTTGTTGGTAGATTTTTGTTGAAATTTCAAAAACTTTTTTCTGAAGTTCTTCTCTTGCTGATTTTATAGCTTTTAAATCATCTTTCTTTAAGACTTCTTTTAAAGCCGTAACTTTTTTGTTTATTTCTTCTTTTTCTTCTTTAGAAATTTTATCTTTACTTTCCGAAACAAGCTTTTCAGCGGAATAACAAAGGTGTTCTGCTTCGTTTTTAGTGTCAACTTCTTCACGACGTTTCTTATCTTCAGCAGCAAATTGCTCCGCGTTTTTTATAGCAGTATCAATATCTTCCTTTGACATATTAGTACTAGAGGTAATAGTAATTTTTTGTTCTTTTCCTGTGCCAAGATCTTTTGCGTGAACATTTACTATGCCATTTGCATCTATATCAAATGTCACTTGAATTTGTGGAATGCCGCGTGGAGCCGGTGGAATACCATCAAGTTTAAAAGTGCCAAGACCCTTATTATCTCTTGCAAATTCCCTCTCACCTTGCAAAACATTAATATCAACTGAGGTCTGATTATCAGCAAAAGTTGAAAAAACCTGACTTTTATTTGTTGGTATAGTAGTATTTCTTTCAATGATTTTTGTCATAATACCACCAGCCGTTTCTACACCAAGCGAAAGTGGAGCAACGTCCAACAATAATAAACCTTCTACATCTTTAGATAAAACTCCACCCTGGATAGCTGCACCAAGCGCAACACACTCGTCAGGATTAATCCCTTTGAAAGGATTTTTACCACTAAAACTTTTGACTTTATCGGAAACAGCTGGAATTCTTGAAGAACCACCGACCATTAAAATTTTGTTTATATCAGAACTCTTAAGTCCTGAATCACGGATAGCTTGATGTACAGATTCCATGGTTTTTTCGATAAGATCAGCTATCAAGTCATTAAACTTTGCACGAGTTAAAGTTATATCTAAGTGTTTAGGACCAGATGAATCCGCTGTTATAAATGGTAAATTTATTGCGGCTGTCGTTGCGCTAGAAAGTTCGATTTTAGCCTTTTCAGCAGCTTCTTTTAATCTTTGCATCGCCATTTTATCTTTTGACAAGTCTACACCGTTGTCAGATTTAAAAGACGAGACTAGCCATTTTATAATTCTGTCATCGAAATCATCTCCACCAAGACGATTGTTGCCAGCTGTAGCTAAAACTTCCTGGACACCCTCGCCCATTTCTATTATGGAAACATCAAAAGTTCCGCCACCCAAATCATAAACCATAATTTTTTGATCATTTTCTTTATCAATTCCATAAGAAAGCGCAGCAGCAGTTGGCTCATTGATTATACGTTTGACATCTAGTCCCGCAATTTTACCAGCATCTTTTGTTGCCTGCCTTTGGGAATCCGTAAAATATGCTGGAACAGTTATAACAGCCTCAGTAACTGACGCACCCAAATAGGTCTCTGCATCAACCTTTAATTTTTGCAGGATCATAGCAGAAATTTCCTGTGGAGTAAAATTTTTTCCGTCTATATTTACTTTATGATTTGTTCCCATTTCACGTTTAATAGATAAAACGGTTTTGTCAGGATTGGTAATAGCCTGCCTCTTTGCAGCTTGTCCGACTATCCTATCTTTTCCTTTGAAAGCTACTATAGACGGTGTTGTCCTTGCGCCTTCCGAATTAGGAATAACCACAGGTTTTCCACCTTCTATAACTGCTAAACACGAATTTGTTGTTCCAAGATCGATTCCTATTATTTTTGACATTTTCTTCCTCCAATTACATTTAAAAAATTTAATCTCTTATACTGTATTACTAATTTAGTATTTTCTCTCACGTATTCTAAATATTCTTTAAAAGCTTGGATCTAAAGTCCAGCCACTCATGTATTCTATTTAAAAAATCACGCTCATTTTCTTTGTTACAAGCTTTAATTTGGACAATTTTATCACCTTCTTCACAACTTGATTTTAACAAAGCAGCACCAACTGCTTCTGTACCTTTTAAAAACAAAACATAAACACACTCTGTACTCTGTGGAAAAGTCACTTCTACATCGGGCAAAAATTTTTTAAAAGCCTTGATTTCTTCGTCATGGATCGCTATTGCAAGTTTTTTACCAACAAATCCAGCCTTGTCTAAAATTTTAGATATAAAATTTGCTTTTCTGAGAGTATATTCAGAAAACATATCACCTACCATCTTAAAATTACCATTTGAACCATCAATTATTTTTTGTTTCAAATCCGAATATTCTTTTGCTTCTTTAAAGTTTTGATTTAAAAAATTTCTAAAAATAAGCTGTTGTTCTACATGTACGCTACTTACTTTACAAACTTTAAGATGCACATGGTGCGGAATTTTTCGACTAAAATACAGTCTAAAGGGCAAATTTATTTCACCTTTAAAATCATATCCTGCCTTTTTTAAAGGTTCGATAGTTTTTATCTGATCCAAAACCTCGCAAATTACATCTATTACGGGCTTAGCTTTAAGACCTTTTACGCTGGTGGAACCTACATGATAAACTTCTTTAACATTCCCAGATAAAATGTGTTTAATTTCTTTTTCCTGTTCTTGAAAAATCTTTGGCCAATCTTTGTTATATTCAACAAGATCTATTTTCTTAAAATTAACTGCTTTCATTCTTAACTACTTTTTTTCTCTTGCTCCCTTTCTTAAGATTTTTTATTTGTTTATTTTTTTCTTAATACAAGATTTTCTATATTGCTATCTAGTTAGCTAATTAACAATTAATTTTTTTATTTTTTACTATTTTTAATCAAAAAAGTAACTGTTAGAATTTCAATTCGCAGCTCTAACCATTGCATGCCTGATAATTCTTCCGTTTATCTTGTAACCTACTTGAAAAATTTCTACTATTTTATTTTCTTTAAACGATTCATCTTTTACATGAGAAACCGCACTGTGTAAATTAGGATCAAAATCCTCACCAACTTTACCAAATTTTTCAACCCCTAATTTTTTAAGACAAGAATTCAATTGTTCGTTAACAAGCTCCAATCCCTTTTTGTACTCCTTTGCGTTTTCACTGTTAATGTTAGACGCGCTTAACAAGCTGTCAGCTACCGGTAAAATTTCTCTTATTGCATCCGCAATTGCATCTGCACAAACGTTCATCCTATCGCGCTCGGATCTCTTCCTATAATTATCGTATTCGGCAGCTAATCTTAAGTAACTCTCTTTTTGTTGGCTTTCTATATCTATTTTTTTGTTTAATTCATTTTTTAGTTCTTCTATTTCTGTTGTTTTTTTATTTGTTTTTTTATTAACTTTACAATTGCTTATTTCTTCTTTAAATTCTTGCGTTACCGCTTTTTTATTTTCATTTTCTTTATTCTTAGTTTCCGACAAAGACAAAACCTCCTTTTCGATTCAACTTTCTAATACAATTAAAATTTTCATACAACTTATAACTATAATTTCACACAAACATTTATTTTTTAGAATAAAAGATGAAAACAAAAGTTAAAAAGATTACACATTAAAATTCAAATCTTTCTCTCAAAAACTTATCCAAAGTCCTAATCAACCCCCTTGTGTTCGAAATCAAATTTTTATAATTCATTCTAGTTGGACCTATAAGCGCAACAACACCTTTATTCTCTTTTGAAATGCTATATTCCAACAAAATCACACTCAGTTCACTACATCCATTAATTTTAACTTCATTTCCAACCAAAACTTGTACGTCACGACTTTTGGTTCCTCTTAAGAGTTTTACCACTTGTTTTTGCGATCTCAAAGAGTCTAAAACTTTGTTTACTAAATCAGAATTAAGATCTGGACAAGAAAAAAGATTAGATTCTCCTGTTATCTCAACACTACCTTCAGAAATCTCCATTGAAAGACTGGTTACAATATCAAAAAGAAGATTTAACAGGCCATTTTTTTTAAACAATAAACTTCTTTTTAAAAAATACACATGCATATTTTTAGCATCTTCTATTCTTTTGCCTTCAAAAGTCTTAATTAAAAGTTCTTTTGAATTCTCAATCTCATAAAAACTCAAACTTTGATTACAAGTAACAAGTTTGTGCTTAACTACACCCATTGAGGTAACTAATACGACCATTAAAACTCTTGAGCTAATAGGTACTACATCTACACTTTGAATAACAGCGGAATTACTGGACGTAACCAAAGAAGCAACAGCACAACCAGTGTTTTCTGCAATAGCAGAAAAAGCTTCCTGTAAAAAAAATTCCAAATCTTTAAAATTCAAAGAAAAAAGAAAGTCTTCAAAAGCGCCAATATAAGACGACTTCGTCTTTTCTTCACTTAAAATCTTTTCCACATAAAATTTGTATCCTTTTTGTGAGGGAATTCTACCTGAAGAGGAATACGGCTGCTCTAAAAACTTAAGTTTTGTTAGTTCTGCCATGTCATTTCTAATAGTAGACGATGACACATTAAGGCTGTGACATATAGCTTTTGAACCAACAGGCTGACCCGTTACTATGTACTCGTTAACTATCTTTTCTAAAACTTTTAGTTTTCTAGATACCAAAGGCACAAAATCCACATCCAATGTTTTTAAATATTAAAATTGGCATTTGACAACCTAGACTGCCAACATCGATGTAGAGTCTAGCATCCATGTTTATAAGTTGTCAAATTGCTTAATTGACTTAAAATAATCACACATGCTAGAATTCCGCCTAGGATTTTAGAAGTCTTGTTATTTGTTTTTTTAACTTTGTGATTTTAGGGGTATAGCTCAGTTGGTAGAGCTGCGGTCTCCAAAACCGCGAGCCGAGGGTTCGAGTCCTTCTACCCCTGCCAAGTTTTGTTAGTGATGGTTTTTTGGCAGATTTATTTGAGAAATTTTAAGAAACTAATAGCAAATAAAAAGGACTCCACATGAAAAGGCCTTTTGCAATTTTAGGTTTTTCTTATTTTTTAGGGCTACTATTTTCTCTCTTTGTTGGAGTGGCTTTAGCGTTTTATTTTTTGCTTTTCTTTGGTTTTTTGACTTTGAGTTGTTTAACATTCAGAAAACTGCGAAAAAATAGAGTTTTTCTTGTAGCGTTTTTAGTTTTTTCTTTTGCTATACTCGCGCATATTCTAAGTTTTGCTTCCAAAATAGAAATCAGAAAAGTTCTTAGTGAAAAAAAACTAGAAGTAACTGGTACTATTTGTGAATTACCCACTAAAGAAAATTGGAAATACGTATACTACATAAAAACGGACTCTATAAAGTTTTTAAAAAACTTAAAAATTTTTGAAAATTTTAAAGAAGAAAGTTATATATTAAGTGCCGAACAAAATAATTTTGAAAAAGTTATTCAAAATTTTTCCCATGCGAAATTGAAAATCTTGTCAAACGAAGATTTGCATGCTGAAGCTTTTGATAGTATATCGTTGAATGTTAAAACTGTTCCATTAGAGTATTCTGCTGGATTTTCTAATGCATCTAGAGAATTTTCAAAAAATATTGACGCTGTTTGCTACAACAATAGCTCAAAAAAATCAGAGGTTAAAGAAAACAAAAATAAACCGTTTCGTTTTCATTTTTTAAAAATTAAAGAAAACTTGTCACACATAATAAAAATACTTTTGCCGAGAAAATATGCCGGTATACTTAACTCTTTTTTACTTGCACAAAAAGATGACATAGATAAAGAAATTAAATCTTCTTTTTCAAAGGCGGGAATTAGTCATTTACTAGCTTTATCCGGAACCCACATGGCGATTTTTTCTCAATTTACCATTATATTTTTTGACTTTTTAGGATTAAATAAAAAAATTAAATATATAGGTTCTGCTGTTGTTATATTCTTATTTATGATGCTAATAGGTTTTAGTCCTTCCGCTGTTAGATCTGGTATTATGTGTATCGTTTACATGCTAGGGATGGCTTTTTACAAGCAACCAGATTCTTTAAACTCGCTTGGACTTTCGATAATTGTCATAACATTTTTGAATCCTTTTTCTGTGGCAGATATTGGATTTGTTCTGTCCGTATTAGCAACGCTCGGGATAATTTTATTTTCATCAAATCTGTATAAAAAAATCTTAAGCTTATTTTTACTAATCAATTTGCCAAAAATTTCATTTGGCAAAAAAATCAAAAATTTTATAATTAAAAAAATAGAAAACAAAGATAAAATAAAAAATACTTGTAATAATTTAAATTGTTTTCAAATAATTAAGCAAAAAATTTTTAAAATAATTCTAAATATTTTAAATTTTGATAATTATAAAATTTTAGATTACATAGCTTCAACTACAGCAGTTTCTATAAGTGCTACCGTACTGAATATACCGATATTAATTTTTGTGTTTAAACAAATTTCAACAACATTTATTTTGACTAATATTTTGACAAGTTTTGCAGCTACACTAATCATAATTTTCGGAATTTTTTCTATTATTTTTTATTTTTTACCCCTGTGCGGATTTGTTTCAAAAATTTTTGCAAGCTTAACAAGTTTTTTTATAAATTACATAATAGATTGTTCTAATTTTTCATCAAATTTACCTCTGTTAAATTTTTCTTGTAATAAAATTTGTTTAATTAGCACTTTTGTTTGTGTCCTAATATTAATAGTTTTTTCTTTGATTTTTAATCAAAATAAAAAAATAATAAAGCTTTCTGTTTTGTTTTCTTTTGTAATGTTTTTTAGTGCTTTTGCCATACAAAAAATCTTAGAAAAAGACAAAACAAAACTGTTAGTATTTGCTACCAATGGTGGCATTTATTTAACTCTTGAAAAAAATAATCGCAAAGCAATTTTATCCTGTTCTGGAAAAAAACTTTACTCAAATTTACCCAAACAAAATAGCGAAAATACGTTTGATTTTATAACGTTGCAAAATTTGACAAAAGAAAATTTCAAATTTTTAAGTTTCTTAAATTTTAAAGAAAAAGCCAAAATAATTCTGCTTCCCAAAGACAATAAAAATCTGGAAAACAAAAAAAATATATATTATTACGAAAATAACATTGATGTAGACTTGTGGAACAATGTAAAAATAAAATCTATAAAACTTGGCAAAAAAGTTTGGATTGAAGTCTCAATAAATCGTTTAAAAGCTCTCGTCTGCCCAGAAAATTCGGATTTAGCCAAGGCTCCTCTTGAGTTCTTAAATGTCGATTTTTTAATTTCATCTGGGAATTTACCAAAAAACTTTGAATTTTCAGATGCTCGATATGTTATTTTAACTTGCGAGCATAAGAGCTACAAAAAAAGTCTTAAAAAAATTTTTGAAGAGCAAAAAACACCATTTTCAATATCTAAAAAATCAGGTATCGGTCTAGAGTTTTCCAAAGAAAACAAGATTTTATTTAGAAAAATATAATTCAAAAGTCACAAATTAAATTTTTAAAAACGCAAAATTGAATAAAAGGAGAAAAATTTTAATGAGAATTTCCCAAACAAAATTTAAAAAACACATACAAGAATTTAATTTTAAAAATTTATATTTTTTTTATGGCAAAGAAAAATATGTACTAAAACACTACACTGATAAACTTCAAAGGGTCCTGCTCCCTGAAAATGTTTCTATTTTTAACTTTCGGATTTTTGACGGTAAAAATTTTAACATAAATGAATTTGAAAAAGATTTGGAAATGGTTCCTGTTTTTTCTAGCAAAAAGTGTGTAAAAATCACAAATTTAGATTTGAATATCTTTTTAAAAAGTGATTTTGAAAATTTCTTGAAAATACTTGAAAATATTCCCAAAAATTGTGTCGTTTTGATAAGTCAAACATTAGAAGACTTTTCAAATAGACTTACACCAAAAGAAAATTTATTTTTAAAGTTTGTAGAAAAACACGGAATTGTTTTGGAATGCAAACAACTATCTTCTCAAGCTCTGGTAAAACAGTTAATTTCTTGGGCACAAGCTATAAAAACCAATTTGCCAGTTGAATGTGCCGAAGAACTTGTGAAAAATTTCGGAAAAAATTTAGAAATATTAAAAAATGAACTTTTAAAGCTTTGTGCTTTTTGTGGTTACAAAAAAATTAGCCAAAAAGATTTAAATTTTTTTAAGAGTAAAAATTTAGAAAGCAATGTTTTTTTGTTTATATCTAAACTAGTAAACAAAAATTTTTCAAGTACTTATAAACATTTAGAAATCCTATTTTTTAACAAAATAAATCCAGTACTAATTTTAAACACAATTTTATTAACTTTCGAAGATCTTTTTAGAATAAAAGTAGCACAAGAAAACAAAAAAAATTCAGCTCAAATAGTAAAAGAGTTCAATTATTTTGGGTCCAGATCTTTTCGAGTAGAAAAAGCTCAAAGAAATATTAACAGTTTTTCAAAAAGTGAAATCATTTCATGTTTAAATTTTATAGTCGAAACAGACTTTTTAATTAAAAATTCAAAGTTAATTCCTGAAATTTTAATACAACAGCTATTAGGCAAAATAAGCTTGTTAGTTACAAAAACATAGAATTTTTAATTTATGTATCTATTTTTTTATAATTTCAGACAGCTGTAAAAATTTCAAAAAAAAGTTTAATATATTGCTTTTTAAGAAAATTTTGTGAATATTTTTACATCAAAGAGTTAATAGATAAAGAGAAAATGTTTTTAAAAAGATGTGGAGAAGAACATGTTAAAAAGGAAATATTTTGAAAGAAATAGAAAAAAAAGAATATGAAACTATAGCAAAAGAAGTTTCTCCTAAAACAAAATGGTTAAAAAATGTATGTTTTGCATTTTTATTCGGAGGGCTTATATGTACTTTTGGCCAATTAATTTTTTGGTATTTCAATGGTGTTCTCAAAATTGACGAAAAAAATTCTAGGATTTTTGTTTCGGTTGTGCTTGTTGGACTTGGGGCTTTTTTGACCGCTATAAAAGTTTTCGACAATATAGCAAAAATTGCTGGTGCTGGAACTTTAGTGCCTATAACAGGTTTCGCAAACTCTATAGTAGCTCCAGCCATAGAGTTTAAAAGTGAAGGTTTAATTATGGGTATGGGCGCAAAAATGTTTGTTATAGCCGGTCCTGTACTTGTTTTTGGAATTTCTGCTTCTGTTGCATACGGAATAATAATCTATATTTTTAAGCTTTTTTAACAGAATTTTCAAACCCCAACAACAAAAATCCCCAATTCCCATAAGGGTTTTGTGGTATTTTTAGTTTTTGTGCTTTCGTCCGTTAATTTTTAACTAAACAAATTATCTCGCTTTGCTCTTCATTAGGTTTACTAATAATATAAATTTCGATCCCGTTAATTTTAACTTTAGATTTTTGTTTAGTTTTTATATTTTTATCTAGTTCAAAAAGCAAAGCAGATACTCTATATTCACGACCGCTGATTATTTTATATTTAGTTTGGCGGTTATTTTTAGTAAATTTACCATCAAAAACTTGCTTTTATATTACTAAGCTGCTTGAGCGTGCAGCTGTTTATACAAACTAGAGGGTTTGGGGTTCGAAAGTTTCGCTATAAAATTTTTGCAGAAATTGATTTTTTTTGAAAAATTAAAGTTCGAAGCAACTATTTTATGAACTCAATTTATTTTTCTAAATTTGCAGTTCTCGAAATTGATAATACTATACCCATTTGGGCTAAAAGCATAACAAGTGCTGTACCCCCATAACTAAAAAACGGTAGACTTATTCCCGTGTTTGGAATTGTATTTGTAACAACAAATATATTTAATATTACTTGTAAGCCTACTTGAGCTGTCAGGCCTATGCCCAAAAGAGCGCCAAATTTGTCGCGCGCACGCATAGAAACAACAATACCTCTCCAAATAAGCATAGCGAAAAGTAAAAGTATAATAAGAGCACCTATAAATCCCAACTCTTCGCAAACTACAGAAAAAATAAAATCATTTTGTGGTTCGGGAATAAAAAGATACTTTTGTCTAGACTTTCCAAGGCCAAGCCCTAAAAGCCCACCAGATCCTATAGCGTATAAACCTTGACGGGTTTGCCAAGTGTCAGCTGTTGAATTAAAAGGATCTAGCCAACCTATTATTCTTTCGTTAGCATAAGAAAGCTTGTTTGATAAAATAAGGTAGGCTAATGCAGCTAGAAAAAAAATAAAAACTACGCCAAACCATCTAAGCTTTATTCCTCCTATGTAAAGCATTCCTCCGGCTAAAAGCACTACAATTACAAGGCAAGAAATATGAGGTTCCAAATAAAGTAAAAAAGCCGTTGAGCCTACTATTAAAGCAAAAGGAAAAACTCCGTATCTGAATGTGCTCATATGCTTAAAATTTTTTGAAATTAAATATGCAAAAGATAAAACCACGGCAAATTTTGTAATTTCTGATGCTTGAAAGGTAAACGGGCCAAGAGCGATCCACCTGTGTACATCGTTTCTAACAGGCATAAATAACACTGCTAACAAAAGTAAGTAAGACAAAAATAAAATTGGTATTGCTAATTTTTTAAGCTTGTTATAATCAATGAGCGAAGTTAAAAACAAAACAACAACTCCCAATAAGGCCCATATAAGCTGATTTCTTATAAAAAAATAGCTGTCTCCATTTTGATAACAGTAGGCATTAAAAAAAGAAGCTGAGAATAACATCACAAGTCCTATGACTAATAATACAAGTGTCAACGTACAAAATGTCATGTCTATCCCAGATTTTAAAAAGAAGGCTCTTATATTACCTTTCAATTCTTTTTTTTGCTTTTTTAGAACAGCTTTTCTTTTTTTGTTTTTAAAATTAAACGGCGTAGTATCAAGATTTATTTTTTTCAAGATCTAAACCTCCTCATTTGTTGAACATTTATTATCAGATCCTATTGAATATGTAATTTAGTATTACATAGCACATGTAGCAACCAATAATGAAATTAAGCCACTGACAATAGCTGCCAAACTGAAAATCAGACAAATTTTGTTTTCGTGCCAACCAGACATTTCAAAATGGTGATGAATCGGACTCATTTTAAAAAATCTTTTTCCTTTTGTACTCTTAAAATACATAACCTGAAGCATAACAGAAAACATTTCAACAAGATAAACAAGTCCTGATGTTACCAACAAGAGCGGCTTATCAACTCCAAAAATTATAGCGCAAATTAATCCCCCTAAAAATAAAGACCCCGTATCTCCCATAAAAACTTTTGCAGGGTAAAAATTATAAATCAAAAAACCAAAACAGCCCCCAACCAAACAAGCAGATAATATATCTAGTCCTACAGCTCCAGATACATTAGCTATTATCATTAAAAATATGCCTGTGAAAAACGTAACACTAGCATTAAGCCCATCTATTCCGTCAGTCAAATTCACAGCGTTCACCATGCCAACTATCATAATGCTTGATATTGTCCAATAAAAAAAACCGAAATCATAAGATCCCAAAAACGGAATATTAAAAATCGTGCTAGATTCTTTAAAAAATATTTTTTTAAAAATATGTAGAAAAAATAAATATAAACCAGCTACAAAAAATTGGAGTAATAATTTTTGTATACTAGTTAATCCAAGATTTCTCTTTTTAACAACTTTTATATGATCATCAATAAAACCTATCAAACTGTAACTTAACGCCATAAAAAGACCAAGACCAACACGAATTAGCATTATATTTTTTTGATCTTTTATTAAAATAGAATCTTCAAAATAAAAATAACAACTAAGTACACATATTAAAGCTGATATTGTTATGCTTATAACAAAAATTATCCCACCCATCGTTGGTGTACCTTGTTTTTCTTTGTGCCATGCAGGACCTATATCAAGAATCGTCTGACTGTACTTTAATTTCCTTAGAAACTTTATTATTAATGAGCCAGGCAGCCATGTTATAAGAAAAGACATAATTGCAGCAGTTATAAGCCAAGCTCTAATCAAAATTTCACCTCTTTTTATTTTTTTTGTTGATTAATTTATTCAACAGTATCTTTTTGAACAAACCTGACAGTTATTATGGTTCCAGCAGATACCATTTCTCCTACTGGTATACTTTGATTAGAAGAAACGATTTCTCCGTTTGAAGAATCAGTTACACCTAAAATATTCATATTAAGATCGCTGTTAAAAGCAAGTTTGTTTGCATCTGCTAAAGAAAGTCCCGAAAATTTGGGAACTTTAACTTTTCTTTGAGTACTCATTTCATCTGTGTAAATTACTACTTTCGCATTTTTTGGAATTTTTTCCCCCGCTTCCGGAATTTGAGAAACTACGTAATCGCCGTTGCCTTTTATAATGGCTTGAAGTTCATTTTTGTAAATATCCGCTTTAGCTTTATCGACTGTAGAGCCTACCAAAAATGGCACATTTTTTTCAAGATTTATAAGTTCTTTTTCGTTGTATTTTTTCCTTACGCCTAAGTGCATTAAAGCATCATAAAATATTTTTCCTGCTATAGGTGCTGCAACTTGGCTTCCATAATAACTATTTCCACGAGGTGTATCGTATAGAACTAGGAGTACATATTTCGATTCTTTTCCTTCTGATGGAGCAAATGCCACAAAAGAGGCTACATAATCTTTTCCTCCAGAGAAATTTCTTATATTATATTTCTCTAAAACCGAAGGGCCTTTATTATCTGGTTTTTTTTCACTGGTACCAGTTTTTCCGCCAATACGAAACCCCGGTACATTTCCATTTTTTCCAGAACCTTCTGCAACATTTTTTTGAAGTAATTCACACATTTTTCTGGACGTATCTGCAGATATTACCTGCCGCTTTATGAGTTTATCAGTTGTTTTTATAATATTTCCGCCTTCATCTAAAATTTGTTTTACAACATGTGGTTGTACAAGCTTTCCTCCGTTTACACACGAAGCAACCGCCACAATCATTTGAATAGGCGTTATAGTAAAGTTTTGGCCAAATGAAGAAACAATTAAATCTATAGGCCTCATATTTTGAAAAAAGATACCATTAGTTTCACCAGGAAGATCTATACCTGTTTTTTCTCTTAGTCCAAAATTTCTAAAATATTTACAAAACCTTTCGATTCCTAAATCTTGTCCTATTTTCATAAAAGCCGGATTGCACGAATGACATATAGCTTCAGGAAAAGTCTGAGATCCATGTCCTGTGCGTTTGTGACAACGAATTTTTTTTACGCCAGGAAACGGTATCAAGCCACCTGTACAATGAAATTTGCTATTTTCATCAACTACGCCCTCTTCTAATGCCATCGATGCAGTAAGTATTTTAAAAGTAGAACCTGGGCAATAAGAATCAGTTACAGCTTTGTTTCTCCACTGGTAATTCAACATGGCATGTTTTGCTTTAGTTTTTTCATTTTCTGGTAAAGCTTCTAAAGCTTTTAAAAAATCTTGATCTTCTAGTTCAAACGGTTTATTTGGATCATAATCTTTCTTAACGGCCATTCCCAAAATCTCCCCATTATTGACGTCCATCATAATGGCAGTAGCGCCGTTTACAGATTTACTATTAATTCTGCCTTCTTCTAGATACTTTTCCATAGCATGTTGTACTGTTTCGTCTATAGAAGTAACCAGACTGTATCCATTCTTTGGAGAAATCATCTGTTCGTGTTCGAACGGCATATCAGTACCAGAAGCATTTCTAGCTGTTACGAGTCTACCATCTTGCCCGGAAAGTTCTCGATCGTAATAACTTTCAAGCCCCCAAAGCCCCTGATTATCAGTACCTGTAAAACCAAGAACAACAGAAGCAAGACAGCCATAGGGATAATAACGTTTATGATCTTCTACTACTCTAATTCCATTTCTTATGTGCTTTTCTTTTTGAAAATTTAGAATCTTATCTTTTACATCATTTTCAATTTTTTTCTTTAAAATTACAGAAGAAGAATTTTCTTTTGTTTTTTTGAAAACTTCCTCATAATCAAGTTCTAAAA
Source organism: Oscillospiraceae bacterium (assembly GCA_031259495.1). Taxonomy (GTDB): domain Bacteria; phylum Bacillota; class Clostridia; order Oscillospirales; family Acutalibacteraceae; genus JAITRE01. Next base: position 21,014 of record JAIRLJ010000052.1, read on the forward strand.
TTTTTGAAAGCTCAGATGCAATTAATTGTGATTTTTCTTCTGAATCTATGTACACCGGTTCCAACACTACAGTCCAAACTGTAGCACTCTGAGCAAGAGGTTTCATATTTCTATCGTAAATACTGCCACGCTTAGCGCTTACTACAATATCTTTTCTTTGTTGCTCTATTGCCATTTGTTGCAAGTTTTTGCCTTGAACCAATTGTAACAGTACAAGCTTAGTTCCACCAACACCAACCAAAGCAGCGACTAAAATTATTAGCACAAGTAAAGATCTGCGCCACATTCTGATAGTCGTGCCTTTTGCCATCTTATAATCAATCCCATTCTTTGAACTTTGTAAATTTCAAAATTAAAAACTAAGTCATAAATTATAATTACTTTATTAATCAATTTGGAAACTTTAGACTTAATATACTTATTTAAATAAAAAAACGCTTATGCATACTAAGCCTAAGAGATAAAACTTACTAATTTAATTAACTTTTATAAATTTCAGCTTTATTTTTAGTAGGAACATTTATGTAGCTTATCTGATAAGCTTCCGGTTTTTGCATCTTAAGTATATTTTTAGCATATTCTTCGACATCTTTTAACGAGAGATTCGATTCGAGACCCAAACGAATCTGTGTTTCGGTATTTTCAGATTCTTCTAAAAGCCTCTTGTTTTTATAAATTTTATCAGTAAGTTCTGAAAGTTCAATTTGTGAATTGATGACATTTATACTAAAAGTCAATGCAATAAAAATAGCAGTTATAATGCTTAATACATGTTTTAGGCAAAGTTTATGCTTTGTGTTATTTTCGAATAGTTCTCTAGAGATATTTAAAATTTTTTGTTTATGCTCTGTTGTCTGAGCTTCAAACAAAGACAAATCATAAACTTTATTTTCTTTTAACATAATCAGCTCATTCTCCTTTTTTATAAATTTTATTTTTTATAGATCTTCAAAATTTCATACGGCTTCGATAACTCTTAACTTTGAGCTCCTACTTCTTGGATTTTTGTTGACTTCAGACTCACTGGGCAATACTGGTTTCTTTGTTATAAGATTACCCATTTGTTTTTTATTGCAAACGCAAACTGGAAAATCACCAGGACAAACACAGCTATTAGACCATTCTTGAAATTTTGTTTTCACTATTTTATCTTCAAGCGAATGAAAAGTTATAACGCACAATCTGCCACCAGGTTTCAAAAGACTAAAAGCAGCAGTTAAACCGTCTTTTAAAACTTCTAATTCATTATTTACTTCTATTCTAATAGCTTGAAAAGTTCTCCTAGCAGGATGTATCGTGCTATTTCTTAAAAATTTTGCTGGAATTGCCGACTTTATGATCTCAACAAGCTCACCGACAGTCCTTATGGTTTTTTGCTTTCTTCTGTTGACTATAGCCTGAGCTATTTGTGGCGCAAATTTTTCTTGTGAAAATTCAAATATAATTTTTTCTAAATCCTTTTTTTTATAAGAATTAATAATCTCCAAAGCCGACTTACCTGATTTTGACATACGCATATCAAGAAATGCGTCTTCATGGCGATAAGAAAAGCCACGAGAAGAATCAGAAAGTTGAAAAGAAGAAACGCCAATGTCAAACAAAATTCCATTTACAGAATAAATATCAAAAGAAGACAAAATATCCTTTATGTTAACAAAATTTTCTAAAACTATAGATACACTTGTTTGACTTTTGTAATTTTTAAAGTTTGTTTCAAGCGCCTTACAAGCATCAGGGTCTTGATCTATCATAATAAGTTTTCCATTGGATAATTTTTTTAATATTTCCGCAGAATGCCCGCCGAAGCCAGCAGTACCGTCAACGTATACTCCATCTGGATTTATACAAAGTAAATCTGCAACTTGCTCTAACAAAACCGGGTTGTGTACAGCATTCATAAAATCAACCAATCCATATTTAATTTACAAACTATCAATTCAATAAAATTTAACAAAGCTGACGAGCATTATCGCATAAATAGCAAAGATTACGCAAAACCTATTATTGTTTTCTAGTTTACGAGCTAACTTTAATAAAATTTGTCTTTGTTTTCTTACTGTTATCGTAAGTTAAAACGCAAAACGTTGTCTATTTAGAAGTTTTCTAAACATAAAGGCATCAGTAAAAAAAAATAATTCTAAAACTTTTGCACAAAGAAACGGTTTTGATTTTACAGAAGATGAATATAGAAAAAATTTAGATACTGCTATACAGAGAAAAAGAAATTTAAAAATAAAAAGAGATCTATCAAAACTACTAAAATTCAGGCTCCTTTCAGGATTTTCTCCTTTGCTTTTTTGTTTTCATGAAAATAATTTTTTCAAAAAACATGTATTTTCCCCGAAAAAATGTCAACACTACTCGCGATAGCACTTAAAGCCAGTAAAAAACACCAAACAGTAATTCAGGAGCAAAAAAAATGAAGTA
>JAIRLJ010000002.1 GCA_031259495.1 Oscillospiraceae bacterium
TGGGATGCCTGCCATAACACCTTGTTTTTTCAAATTACTTGCCTCAATAATGTTTCTACTCCCACCATTTGGGATTGCAAATATATCTATTCGCTTATACCTGCAATACATTATTACTATTTCTTGTTCTTTTGCTTCAAGTGATTTCATTAAAAAGTCCTCTTAGTAATTATTCATTTGAAATTTTTAATAAAATATCACAATGGCATTTTTCACTTAACTTGCAATAACAAGCTAAATTTCTATTTTTCAATTTCTTTACTCTCTCTAAATTTTCTGGATATCTTTTTATATAATCTTCATATAATTCTAAAGATTTTAATATTTCAAGCTCTCTTATAAAACTATGAAATATTTTTAAGTTATTATAAATATTAATTACAAAATATCCTTCGTCTCTCTCATTTACTTTCACAATTTTAAATATATTCCCATATTTGCTAGGTCTAGCACAAAACACAGCTTCTAATCCATTTATCTTTTTACTTTCTTGTTGCAAGTTAAATCCTTTTATTCTTTTCATCTCTATCCTTACCGGTTTCATTTTTTTACCTCCTTTAGTACTTAGTATATTAATATAAACAAAAAAAATAAAATAATATATAATAGAACGTAAAATAAAAGGCTGTGAGAGTTTAGTTCTCAGAAGAACTACGAGCTCGTTTTGTTTCTTGATTTCTTTTGAAATCGCAAGAAAGATTGTGCCGCAGTTCTTTTCATATCTAAATCGAACTCTCTTTTGAGCTAAAAGTTTTACCTTTTATGCTCGTATATAAGGAAAATTTTGCGAACAATTTTGTTTCTATTGGCGTTGATATCTCTAAAGGTAGAAATCTTTATTATGTCAGGAATGCTCTATATATGGCTTGTATGAGCGCTATTCGGTTCAATGCTGAGATAAAGCGTTTAAAGCGTTTCTATCATAATCTGCGGTCTCGTCATAAATCTTTCAAAGTTGCCATTACTGCTTGCATGCATAAACTGATCATCCACTTAAACACTCTACTCAGCTGTTACTAAATTTTTTATTTTTTTCTTGACTTTAAACACGGGCTCTTTCTAAAATTTAGTTTGTCTAATATAAAATTTAATGTTCCCACTTGTTGAATTTTAGCATTCCAAAATTTTTCTTGCTTTTTTTTGTTTTTTGTGCTATATTATTTTTATCCATCACTCTTTTCATTTTTTTCTCTCCATGTTTTGTTTTTTTTGAGGCAATATCTTGTACCTCCTTGATATTGCCTTTTTTTATTTATTTTCATTTTTTTGCCTCCTTATAAAAATCAATAATATTTCCATCATTAACAACAAATATATAGCCATATTTCCTGTTGTAATAAGCTAATTCTCTAAAACTCAAACTATTCGCATACTCTAATAACTCTTTGCTTATTTCCATTTATTCACCCTCATCTTCTCTCATACATTCTTGAAATTTCTCGACTAACCATTCTTTTACTTCTTTTTCACTCTCCTCCTCATCATCATAATAAAAAAATATTACTACCTCTACCTTTGCTTTATTATGTTTTTCTTTCTCTTTCACCCCATAAACATGACCTCTATAATCTGTCTCAATAATTAATTTGTCTAAAAAATCCATAATTATTTCCTCCTTTTTTATTAATTTTTTTACTTTACTTCCCTTTCACCTTCTGGCTCCTCCCATCGAAACAACTCCTCAAGACTCATGTCCGTGCCTAGTATCTCCTTGATCTTGATGGCTTCTTTTAGTCTGAAATTTATTTTGTTAGCAATTTTTGCATATAAACAATTTTTATTAATTTTTGTAATTTTCGCTAATTTAACTTTATTAATATTTTTTTTAGTTAACTCTATCTCTAAATTTATATACACAATTCAGTTCTTAAATTTCATTTATAAAAGAAATTATAATTTAATTATAACATATAAAAATGAAAAGTCAATATATTTTTTCATTTTTATAGGAAAAATATATTAATAATATTTATTTTTTGTATAAAATAAAGAAAATTTTATTGTTTTTTAGGATTATTTTTATATAATATTTATAAGGAGGTTATTAATGAATATTGAGAAAAAATTGAAAAAATATATTTTAGAAAAACATAGTAGTATGTTGAATTTTACAAAAAATGCGGGTCTATCTCATTCTTGGTGTGATAATCTCATTAAAAATGGATTACAAAAAACACAATTTTCTAACATTTACAAAGCTTGCAAAAAACTAGATATTTCTATAGATTTACTTTTAGTAGGTCAAATCGGCAAATTATCTCTTACACAAATAGATTTGCGAGACGACGAGAAAATTATTTTGCAAAATTACAATATTCTCAATGAACTAGGGCAAATAGAAGCAAAAAAACATATATTTTTACTGTTAGAAAGTAAAAAGTATCAAAAAATTTTTACAAGGCAACCAAACTTGGCAAATAATATCTAACGGCAAAATCATTGACACAAAAATAAAAATTGATAAGAAAACTATTAGGGGCTAAAAATAAAATGAAGGATAGCAAATCTAGGGTGTGTTGACACAAGAATAAAAAAAAAGTATAAAAGGAAGTATGAAAATAACAAAAGAACAATTAAAAAAAATAACGCCACATTTGCCTAAGCAAAGAGGGAACGTTAGTATTGATAGCTTAAGTTTGATTAATGCAATTTTGTATATAGCAGAAAACGGCTGCAAATGGAGGGCATTGCCGAGTTCATATGGAAAGTGGTATACAATATATAAACGTGTCAATCGTTGGGCGAAAAATGGT
>JAIRLJ010000012.1 GCA_031259495.1 Oscillospiraceae bacterium
TTTAAACTCCTAAATAAAATTTAAAATTAGAATTGTGTTTGCAAGCTTAGTATTGACAATTTTTTTTAAAAAATTATTAAACTTTTTGCAAAAACTAGAATTTTTATCTCTTTGCAAAAGCTAGAATTTTTATCCCTGATTGTCTTTAATTTCGAAAACTTCTAAATAGACAACGTTTTGCATTTTAAACTAAATAATAATAAAAAAACAAAAATAAATTTTGTTTAACCAACTTAGTAAGTTGGGAAAATAAGTTCAATGGCTCTGTTTCATAAAAAGATTATTAGACTTTTTATGTAATAAGAAAAAAACCTCTCATCATAGAATATCATTATCTAAATATATCTTATTTTACTGTATTTATTTTTTAAAAAATAAGTCTAGGTGGTATTTTGATTTTAAAACTTGGAAAAAGAAAAATTCTAATAATGAGCTTGATTTTTATCACAATACTAATTTTATTTATGCACTTTATGCCAAAAAAAAATAAAGAAAATAATATTAGTAAAACTGTTAATACTAAAAGTACCGAGAAGAAAAAAACAAAATTTATAAAGTACGTAGAATTTAATGTAAATTATCCAGCTCTTGAAAAAGCTATGAAGATAGACGTAGAAACTGAAGGCAAAATAAGCTGGATTGATATACTTAGTTTTTTAGGGGCAAAATACGGAGGAAAATTTCAAAATAGATATAGTGAAAAAGATATAAATAACCTCGTTTCAAATCTAAAATCTGGAAAAAGTCTAGAAGAACTTACCAAAAATATGAAACTTTTTTCTTATTACAGAGAAGCATATGGCGCTGTTCTGGGAGGATTTTTAGGAAAATATAAAGCACAAACATCAAAAAAAGAAAAAGATAAAACAAAATTCATCGAAAAATATGGTCTTAAGGTATTTTTACCTATAGCAAAAACTTTTCCATTTAATCACTATAAGGATTTTGGATCCTCCCGAAGTTATGGGTTTTCACGTCCGCATTTAGGGCATGATCTGATGGCGGCTACAGGTACACCAGTCATAGCTATAGAATCCGGTTATGTTGAATGTAAGGGTTGGAATCAGTACGGTGGATGGAGAATTGGGATACGGAGTTTTGATAAAAAAAGATATTATTATTACGCTCACCTCAGAAAAAACAGGCCATATCATGTGAATATTGAAAAGGGTAAAGCAATAAAGGCGGGCGATGTAATTGGCTATGTTGGTAGAACTGGATACAGTAGAAATGAAGATGTAAATAACATAAATACAAGTCATTTACATGTAGGATTACAGCTAGTATTTGATGAATCTCAAAAAGAATGTAACAATGAAATTTGGGTGGATCTTTATTCGATTACACAACTTCTGGAAAAAAATAGATCAGCCGTTATAAGAGAAAACGAAACAAAAGAATATTATAGGCAATTGGATTTTTCAGAGGAGTCTTATGAAGATTTTATAAAAAACCAAAACAACTTTTAAAAATTTTATATGTAAAAAAAAATTATTCTTGGATTTTTAATATTTTTTTGCTAAAAGTAATAAAATTCAAAAAACGTAAAAAACTTTTTGAAGTAATTTTATAATTTAATTTGAGTTTTTATCGTAAAAAAAATAGAATTATACGCAGTATTTGGACTAGTTAATAACGGAGGTTTGCTATATGAAACAAATGTTAGAATCTATTGCCAAGGGTCTTGTTGAAAATAAAGATAAAGTTTCAGTTGAAATATCTGAGCCGGATGAAAATGGCATGGTTACGTATAGTCTTTGTGTTGATCCCAAAGATGCAGGAGCAATTATAGGAAGAGAGGGGAAAATAGCCGAAGCGATACGTACAGTTGTATGTGCGGCTGCTGCTAGTCGCAATTTAAAAATTGCTCTTAAAATAGATTAGTAATTTGAGAAAAAAATATCTTGAAACAGGGAAAATAGTTTCACCTAGAGGACTAAACGGAGAGGTTCGCATTGAGCCTTGGTGTAATACTCCTGGGTTTTTGCGTAAATTTAAAAACTTATATTTTGGGCAACATAAGAAAAAGCTTTCTGTAGAACATTCTTTTGTACACAAATCTTTTGTTATTATGAAATTTGAAGAAATTAATTCCAAAGAAAAATCTTCAAAATTAAAAAATCAAATTGTTTTTGTTAACAAAAACGACATTAACCTAGAAAGTGGCGTATATTTTTTTCGGGATATAATAGGATGTAAAATTTTAGATGTCAATACAAAAAAAGACTATGGAATAGTTAGTGAGATTTTTAAAACAGGATCTAACGATGTTTATAAAATTGTGAAAAAAGATAGGACTTATTTGATACCAGCAGTTTCCGAAATTGTTTGTAATGTAAGAATAAAAGAAAAATTGATATTGATTCAACCAATAAAAGGGATTTTCGATAATGAGGTTTGACTTTCTTACGCTTTTTCCAGATATTTGTGAAGCTTTTTTATCAGAAAGCATTTTAGGAAGAGCTAGAAAAAAGGGTATAGTAGAATTTTGTTGTCACCAAATACGTAATTATTCTTTTGATAAACACAAAAAAGTGGATGATGCACCTTACGGTGGTGGTCAGGGTATGCTTATGATGGCCGAGCCTATCGCTTTATGTTTTGAATCACTTTGCAAAAAACTTAAAATTAGACCATATTTTATTTACATGTCGCCAAAAGGCGTTGTTCTTAATCAGTCAAAAATAAAAGAACTTTCAAAGCTTTCAAATATAGCGATCCTTTGTGGCAGATACGAGGGTGTTGACCAGCGAGTTATAGATGTATTTGTCGATGAAGAAATTTCTATAGGTAATTATGTAGTTACTGGTGGTGAACTTCCTGGGCTTATTTTGGCTGATAGCATTTCACGTTTGTTAGATGGTGTGCTTTCTAATAAATCTTGTTATGAAGATGAAAGTCATTTTGTTGAAAAAACATTAGAATATCCACAATACACTAGACCTGCAGTTTGGCGAAAACTGTCAGTTCCAGATGTGCTTAAAAGCGGAGATTACGCTAAGATTCAAAATTGGAAAAATGAAATGTCTAAAAAATAACTTTTGCAAGAACTTGCTTGTAATATTGAGTTTTACTTAATCAGTAGAGACAGAATTTAGAAACAATTTTTTTGTTGTATTGTCTTGAGAAAAAATTCCGGCAAAGTTTGTTGTTATGGTTTCGGTGGGAAAGTTGTTTGCCCCCCTTGCTGTAATACAGCTGTGTTTTGCCTTAATGTGTACGGCAACGTCAAGACTTTTTGTTAATATGCTCATAACTTCAATAATGTCGTTTCCAATTTTTTCTTGAAGCTGTAATCGCTTGCAAATCATGCCGACCGCTCTGACTATTTTTGAAAGGCCTAAGACAAAATTTTGCGGAACATATGCAATTGAGATTTTCATATTGTACATAAGAGCAATATGATGTTCGCAGAGGCTAAAAGTTTCGATATTTTTGGTCAACACCATATTTTTTGATTTTGTATAATTGTCGATTTTAAAAGTTTTTTGAACAGATTTTGCTATTTCTTTATTTGAAACGTTTTGATACTGCGTGAAATCACGAATCATATTTACGAATCTTTCAGGAGTTTCGTTTGTTAAAGTTATACTCAAAGAGTTAAACAATTTCTTAACTGCTTCTTGCGCACTAATTATATCTATGTTTTTATTGTTTCTCATCTATGTATAGCCCTTTTATATATCTATTTTTTAATATATTCATTTTTTTACATATCTACTTTATGTTGTTAGTACTTATTCTTGGCTATGCACGTTTAATTTTTTAGAAAAACACTACCTTATGCTGGCAATTATTAAGTGAAATTCTTAAACTTGTCAAACAACTTAACAAAAAGCTATGATATTACCACAGCGAAGCGGGTGTGGCGGAATGGCAGACGCGTTAGGTTTAGGTCCTAGTGGTAAGTACCGTGCAGGTTCAACTCCTGTCACCCGTACCAGGTTTATTACAGCTGTTTTGTTAAATAACTGTTTTGTGTGTGCAGCTTGATCCTTGTTTCTTCTTAGCGTTAAAATGTTGCGGTGTCTTAGGATGTTTATGAGGGATTTTTTGAGAAAGTTATTCGTTTTTTTGTTGTTTTTTTTCTTTTTAACTTCTTTCTATAGTTTTTTATTTGAATTTAATAATGTCAATAGTGAGGAAGTTTTTCTTATTAAAATTGCTAACGGCGCGCAAATTGATGATAATATCAAATTAGAAGTTAATAAACAAAAAAAGGCCAATAATCAGGAAAGACAAATAAAAGATGTCGACAGTAAATTTGTTTTTTTAGAAGAATCTGTGATTGTGAGTAGTAACGATACTTATGATTCTGGTATTTATTTTTGGATAGGTGTTGTTTTAATGGTAGTTGGAGCTGTTGGCCTTATTTTTTCAATTTGTGGCTTTGTTAATGTTTTAAAATTAAAAGAAAAAAAGTAAATTGTATGGTGTGAAGTTAAGAAAATATATAAACACAATGCGGTGCTAGTTATTTTCAAAACAAATTATTTGTTTTTTGCATAGTATATAAATAAAGATATTATATTTTATTTCAGTTTTTTTTACTGATTGTTTGAAGTTGTCTTGTTTTTAGTTTTTTTTAGAGGATATTACTACATATGCCGCTTTTTAACACAAAAGAGATGTTAAAAAAAGCTTGCAGCCAAAATTATGCTGTAGGAGCTTTTAATATAAACAATATGGAAATTCTTCAAGGAATAATGTCTGCTTGTAATCGTTTAAATTCTCCTGTAATACTTCAAGTTTCAGAGGGAGCTCGATTATACGCAGGGTCTTTGTATCTCGTAAGTCTTATTAAATCTGCTGTTAAAATTTTCAAAGATATACCGTTAGCACTGCATCTTGATCATGGTAGAAGTTTTGAAATGTGCAAGACGTGTATCGAAGAAGGTTTTACATCTGTTATGATAGACGGGTCTCATTTGCCTTATGAGAGAAATGTCGCTCTTACTAAAGCTGTGGCAGATTATGCACATAAAAAAGATGTTACTGTAGAAGGTGAGCTTGGTAGACTTGCGGGCACAGAGGAAAATATCGACGTAGAAAATATGGAAACTTTTTACACAAATCCGAAGCAAGTGAAAGATTTTATTTATAAAACAAACATTGATTCAGTTGCTGTTTCGGTAGGCGCGAGCCACGGTGTATGCAAATTTTTCAAAGACCAGGAACCAGGTCTTCGGTTCGATATATTAGAAAAAATACACAAAAGTTTAGAAAATTTTCCAATAGTCTTACACGGATCTTCTTCTGTCGACGAAGAAATTATTAAAAAAATTAATCTTTTTGGTGGAAAAATAAAAAACACTTCAGGATTAACTGAAAAAATTTTAAAAAAGGCTATTGCTATGGGTGTTTGCAAGATAAACATCGATTCGGATATACGACTTGTTGCGACAGCAAGTATACGCGAATATATGAACGATATCTCTCCTTCTAGCTTTGATCCTAGAGGATATTTAGGCTATGCTCGAGACAAAATAGAAGACATAGTTGCTCACAAAATAGAACACGTATTAGGAAGTAAAAATAAAATTTGATCTTTTAGAAGGAGTATTTTTGTTAGAGTTTATTTATTCTGTGTTTGATGCTATAAACTTTTTTTTAAAACCCTTTTTATCAATTCTTGCTTTTTATGTGTTAACGAAAAGTTTCTTATCACTTAAAGACAATCGACCACAAAAATCTCCGCTTATCATGCTTAAAGGGAAAAAATCTGATAATTCTATACCGGTCATGTATTGGGAAAATTCTATAGGAAGAAGTAAAAGTTCTGATATATTTTTGAGCGATATGACACTTTCTCGTGATCATGCTGTTTTATATAGACGAAAAAAAGGCTGGTTCATATCTGATACGGATTCAAAAGCGGGAGTAATTGTTAACGGGAAAAAAATAGAAAAACCTAAAATTTTAAACATAGATGATGAAATAAAACTTGGTTCTGATAAGTTTTTAATCAAAAACACGACTTCATATGAGGACGAATACGACCTTGCTTCTGTTTCAAAAAAAATTGAAATAAGCAGATCTTCAGGCCAAAAATTATTATTACTTGCAGTTAATTTTTTTCATTTCTGTTTGGCTGTTCAGGTTTTATTTTCTAAAATTAAAAAATATAAAAAGAACGATGCTAATTTAATTACAGAATATTTATCAACGAATGAAATATTTGATGTATTTGCGCCTTTTTTAATAGTGTTTGTTAGTTCGTGGATATTTTTTTTTATTAGTAAATTTATATTGGGAAGAAAAAATTTTGAAATCGAAAGCATAGGAATTTTTCTTTCAGGAGTTGGCATTATTCTTGTAGGAAGCGAAAAATTGGAAGATATTTATATGCAAGCATTTTGTTTTATAATAGGGTTTTTTGGATTTTGTTTTCTTGTGTTTTTTATGAGAAACCTCGAAAATATGTCACGTCTTAGGTCTATTGTAACTATAGCAGCAGTTTTATTTTTTTTATTAAATTTAGTTTTAGCCAAAGAATATAATGGCTCTAAAAATTGGATTATGTTGGGTTCTGTTTTTATTCAACCGTCCGAATTTGTAAAGATAGCTTTTGTTTTCGTAGGAGCTTCTACACTAGATAAGCTTCAAACCAAAAAAAATTTAGGAGGATTTATTCTATTTTCGGCATTTTGCATAGGTTGTTTATTTTTGATGCGAGATTTTGGAACTGCCTGTGTGTTTTTTGTAGCGTTCTTAGTGAGCTCTTTTATGCGATCCGGTAGTATTCGCACTGTTATCTTATCTTGTTCTGCAGCTGTAATGGGAGCTTTTATTATTTTGAACTTCAAACCTTATGTAGCTGCAAGATTTTCCGTTTGGCAGCACGTTTTAGAAAACTCACAGACTGGTGGGTATCAGCAAGCAAGAGCTTTAAGTTATGCTTCAAGTGGAGGATTGTTGGGAATCGGGTGTGGAAACGGAAGCTTAAGATATATATTTGCCGGTACAAGCGACCTTATGTTTCCTACTATTGTTGAAGAGCTCGGACTTATTATTGGAATTGTAATAATTTTAATGATAGCATTTCTAGCATTTTTTGCCAGAAATTCTAGCGAAAAATGCCGTTCTACTTTTTATTCGATCTCTTCTTGTACCGCTGCTGCAATACTTGTTTTTCAAGCATCTTTACATATATTTGGCTCAACTGATGTTTTGCCATTGACAGGAGTTACTTTACCATTTTTGAGCCTCGGAGGATCTAGTATGATATCCACTTGGGGAATGCTTGCGTTTATAAAAGCTTGTGATAATAGAACTTATTTTTATTCAAAGGGATAGATGTGAAAAATTTTAGAGCGAGATCTATATTGTTATTTTTACTAATTTTAGCCTTTTTAACTGGTACTGTTTTTTTTGTTTACGAACTTGCGGTTAATTCCGAAAATTGGGCACTAAAACCTTATAATGAACATTTGGGTGCAAATTCTCTTTCTGATGCTGGAAAGATTTTAGACAGAAATAGTATTATCTTGGCTCAAAGTATTAATTCAAGACGTGTTTATAATGAAGATGAAAAATTAAGAAAAGCTGTTTTTCATTTGGTTGGAGATGAAGATTTTAATATATCGACATCAATCCAAAATAGTTTAAGAGCCAAACTCTTTGGATATAATTTTTTAACAGGGCTTGATGTTCCATGGTTTTTTAAAAAAACTAATGATATAGCTTTGACTGTAGATAGTGTTTTATGTAAATTTGCTATTGAAAAAATGCAAAATTACAAGGGGGCTCTGTGTATTTATAATTATAAAACTGGTGAAATTTTGTGTGTAGTAAGCACACCGACTTTAGATATTCTAAACGTTCCTTTAGATGTAAAAACAAACAAAGATTACGACGGAGTTTACTTAAATAAAGCTATTTCTGGTACATACGCTCCGGGCTCTGTTTTTAAAATAATAACTGCTACAAGTGCGTTTGAAAACTTTGATGATGCCGATAAAATAAAATTTACGTGTGAAGGTGTGAAAAAAATTAACAGCGAAAAGATTACTTGTATGAACAATCACAGTCAAGAAACATTAAAGGAAGCAATGAAAGATTCTTGCAATATTTTTTTTGGAGATTTAGCAATAAAACTTGGTAAACAAAAAATGACAAAAACCGCAGAACTTTTGAATTTTAACAAACAGCTTAAAATAGACGATTTTTTAAATACAGAGAGGAGTGTTTATGATGTTTCAAAAGCTAGTGAGGCGCAGTTAGGTTGGTCTGGTATAGGTCAAGCTAATAATACAGTAAATCCGGTACATTTAATGACAATTTGTGGATCAATAGCAAACGATGGTCTAGCAATTATGCCAAAAATTTTAAAAGATACAACAAACTTATCTTTGAAACAAAATCTAAACTTACAAAATAAAAATACACAAAGATATATGTCTTCTGAAACCGCTAACAAATTAAAAGATATAATGTTTTATACTGTTGAACAAACTTATATTTCAAATTATTTTGAAAACTTAAAGATTTGTGCAAAAACTGGTACGGCAGAAGTGGGAGATGGTAAAAAACCTCATGCTTGGACGACTGGTTTTATAGACGATGAAACAAATCCACTTGCTTTTACGATTATTGTAGAAAACTCGGGTTTTGGGGGCAGAATATCAGCGCCAATTATAGGAGAAATTTTAAAAAAAGCCGTAGAATAATAAAACCGTGCTAGTAAGAAAGTAAATTTCAAAACCAAAAGAGTCAGTAAAAAATGTAATTTTAATGGTAAAAAGATTTAAAATATTATCAAATATTAAATTTCTGCAAAACCAAATTTATGGCTGGTATTTATAATTTTGAGCTTAAAATTTAATTTCTCAGAAAATCTGTTGATTATGGCCGCACTAGTTATTTTCAAAACAAAAAAATTATAAATTCTAGATTCCTGAAACCACGTAACGATTAGCTCTAATTAACTTACCAAAGATCCCAATTAAAACAACACTTTTTAGATAGATTTTGCTTGGCAATTTCATTGTTATATGTTGTGATATCGAAACTTTTAAACCCCAACAGCAAGAACCCCCAAACCCTTATGGGAATTGGAGTTTCTTGCTGTTGGGGTTTAAAAGTTTCGTAAAAAGAAAGATAGGGATAAGAAGTAGGTTTTACACGAGGTCTTTTGTATAATAATAAAAAAATAAAAAGGATTAGTTTTATGATGAGTATGTGCCAAAAAGATTTGATAAGAGAAATCGCACAGATTAAAGATTTAGGTGAAATTCAGAAATATGTAGGTAAAATGAGCAGTATAAGAGGTTTTTTAAAAAGAGATATACGAGACCGAATGCTTTTATTAACTGAAGAAGTAGGAGAACTAGCGAAAGCAGTAAGAGGTAGCGTCACACAAATCTGTGTAGACAGGGAGAAAATGTCCGGTTACGATACAGTAGAAAACGAAGTTGCTGATGTTTTTGTTGTGTTGCTTTCTTTGTGTAACTACCTAAAAATAGACCTTCATAAAGCATTTGTTGAAAAAGAAAAAGAAAATTCAAAAAGAATTTGGAGCTGAAGTTTAACTACGTTTTTTATTTTCAAAGACTTGCTTGCGTTTAACAGAAGTTGGTGCTGGTGACCGGACTCGAACCGGTACGATGTTAAATCACCGAGGGATTTTAAGTCCCTTGTGTCTGCCTATTCCACCACACCAGCAAACTTAATATGCAAGATTCATGTTACTTATGCTAATATGAAGCCAGTGTTAAAATCAAGTTTGCAATAAGTTACTTTTTGTATTTTATTGTCAAGTTGTCTCTTCATAGGGTGTTGTGTAAAGTAATGGAAAAAATAGTATCTTTTGCTAAATCGAGGGGTTTTATATTGCCAGGGTCTGAAATATATGGCGGTTTAGCGAATGCATGGGATTATGGTCCACTTGGAGCTTTATTAAAAAATAATATAAAAACATGCTTTTTAAAAAAATTTGTTCAAGAAAATGAATATAATGTACAGTTCGACGCTGCAATACTTATGAATCCTAGCGTTTGGCAAGCATCCGGACATTTAAAACAGTTTTCTGATCCACTAATAGATTGCAAAGATTGCAGGTCTCGTTATCGCGTTGACAAATTAATAGGAGAACAAAAAAACAGAGTAGAAGACGTAGAAAAAATGAGCTTTGACGAGATGAAAAGATTTATCAAGAAACATAATATTGTTTGTCCAATCTGTTGTTCTACGAATTTTACGAGTGTACGAAAGTTTAATTTGATGTTTAAAACGTTTCAAGGTACAACCGAAGATTCAAAAAGTGAAATTTACTTGAGACCCGAGACTGCCCAGGGTATTTTTGTTAATTTTTCAAATATTTTAAGGGTAACTAGAAAAAGAATTCCATTTGGTGTTGTACAAATAGGCAAGTCTTTCAGAAACGAAATTACTCCAGGAAATTTTACTTTTAGAACACGAGAATTTGAACAGATGGAGCTGGAATTTTTTTGCCAGGAACAAAGTAGCAAAAAATGGTTCGAATTTTATAAAGATTTTTGCAAAAATTGGCTTTTATCTCTGGGTATTAGGCCGGAAAAAATACGATTTCGCAATCATTCTGAAAACGAACTTTCACATTACTCAAACATGGCAACAGATATAGAATTTTACTTTCCATTTGGTTGGGGTGAACTTTGGGGTATTTCACACAGAGGAACATATGATTTACACGTTCATCAAAAATATTCTAAGAAAAAACTGGAAATTTTAGGGGAAGATTCTCAAAAAAAGTATTTGCCGGCAGTTATAGAACCGTCGCTTGGTTTAGATAGAGTTTTACTTAGTTTTTTGATAAGTGCGTATAGTGAAGAAAAATTGCAAAAAGATACAAGATTAGTTTTAAAATTGCATCCCGCGCTATCGCCTTTTAAGGCATGTGTTATGCCGCTTTCTAAAAAGCTTTCTAATGAAGCGAAAAAAATTACAAAAGTTCTTTGTAAGTCTTTTTTTACGGATTACGATGAATCAGGTTCGATAGGTAAACGTTACAGAAGACAAGATGAAATCGGTACTCCGTTTTGTATAACATATGATTTTGATAGTGAGAAGGATAATTGTGTTACTGTGCGGGACAGAGATACTATGAAACAAGTTAGAATTAATATTTCAAAGCTTAGTTTGTTTATAAAAAATAAGATCTCTTTTTGACAAAACTTTCAAACCCCAACAGCAAGAAACCCCAATTCCCATAAGGATTTTGAGGCATTTTAGTTTTTATGCTCTCATCTACGAACTTTTAACTAAATGAATTACTTAATTTTAATTAATAGAGTATAGGATCTAACTACGAACAGTTTGACCATCCGTAA
>JAIRLJ010000013.1 GCA_031259495.1 Oscillospiraceae bacterium
TTTAAACTCCTAAATAAAATTTAAAATTAGAATTGTGTTTGCAAGCTTAGTATTGACAATTTTTTTTAAAAAATTATTAAACTTTTTGCAAAAACTAGAATTTTTATCTCTTTGCAAAAACTAGAATTTTTATCCCTGATTGTCTTTAATTTCGAAAACTTCTAAATAGACAACGTTTTGCATTTTAGACTAAATAATAATAAAAAAACAAATATAAATTTTACTTAAATCAGTCTAATAAGTTGGAAAAAGCAAAAAAACAAAGCCACATTTCACATATACCCAAAGCTTAAAAAATTATTTTTTTTCTTCAGATGTCAAAATTTTTTTATAGCTCAAAAATTCATTTCTTTTGTTTTTTTGGAACTCAGGATATTTTGGATTTATCTCTTTAAAAGATTTGAGCAATATGTTTAATACAAGTCTTCTTGCATACCATTTTTGGTCCGCAGGAATTACGTACCACGCCGCTGTTTTTTTTCCTGTAGCATTTATTGCGTCCTGATAAGCAGACATGTATTTTCCCCAATGTTTTCTTTCTTCTAAATCTGATTTTGAAAATTTCCAGTTTTTTGAAGTATCATCTATACGTTTTAAAAATCTTTCTTTTTGAGTTTTTTTAGATATACAAAGAAAAAACTTTAAAACAGTAACACCGTTTTCCCATAGATATTTTTCGAAATTTACAATTTGTTTATAACGAAGTTTAAAAATATTTTTTGTTTTACACCTTTTTGGCATTAATTGAAACTTATAAAGTTCGTGAACTTTTGAAACTAAAACATCTTCATAATATGACCTATTAAAAATACCTATCCTGCCTTTTCTAGGTAAAACTTTATGTGATCGCCACAAATAATCGTGTGCAAGCTCTTCTACTGATGGCTGTTTAAAATTGCTAACTTTAACTCCTTGAGGATTTATTCCTGCCATAACGTGTTTTATGATGCCGTCTTTTCCAGCGGCATCCATAGCTTGAATAATTATAAGCACAGCTTCTTTACCTTCAGCGTAAAGTCTATCTTGAAATTTTTTAAGTTTTAAAATATCACTTTGAATTTCTTTTAAAATTTTTTCTTTTTTATATTTTTTTGAATCACCAGAAGTATTAAAAGTTTTATAATTAAACTTTTTTTTGCCGTCAAAACAAAAGTTATTTAAGTTCATATACACGTCTCTTTATTTTAATAAATTATTTTGATACTCTCTATCGTTATAATTTACAGAAAATTGCAAATTATTAAATTAAAAATAAAAAAAATTGTAAATTTTTGTATATAAATTATTTTTAAAAACAGTTACATTTTGTTTTTATCTGTCTTACAACAGAATTTTTAAACCTTAACAGCAAAAACCCCCAATTCCCATAAGGGTTTTGGGAGCATTTTAGTTTCCATGCTCTTATCTACGAATTTTTAACGAAACTTTTAAACCCCCGATAATAAGAAACCTCTCAAACATTTTCTTCCTCGAAAACTTTGACATCCTAAACTTAGGTTGTTTTTTTAAACTCTTCAGTATATTTTTTAATTTCTTTAAAACACATTATCGCTTTTTATTTTTTAGTAGTTTAGAACATTTGTACGAAAAAAAATTGTATAATTTATTGTAATCTATCCATATTTTATTTTTTTTACTTCATTTTCTGGAGTAAATCGGCAACCAATAGTGCGAGCTTGCTTTGCATAGCATCCGCGAAATTCTGAACCTCCAATTTTTATTAAATTGTACTTATCAGCAATTTTTTCAAGTTTTTCTGGAAATTTTACTAGCGGATGCCAAACCTGCAGGCCATCTAACCCAAGCTTTACTATTTCATCAATATTATTGAGAATTTTTTCTGCATTATGCACAGGATTTGCTCCAAAAGATAGAACAGCAAACCCTCCTGCTTCATGTATCTCATTTATAACTTCTTTAGTCGATGGAAAAGCTGTGCCTCGATTTTCTTTTGAAAATTTATAAACCAAACTTGAAACACTTGATTTTTTGTATCCGGATTCAACTAAAGCTTGTATTATATGTGCTTCGAATGGGGCTACACTATCTCTAGCCTTTTTAAATATCATATTGGACGGTATAGGACAAATACATAAGATCTTTTGTGTCAACATTAAAGCTCTATTTTTAAAAATTTTTCTTTCTTTTTCGAAAATGTGTTCTAATCGATGTGCATATTTGGGCATAAAACACAAAATTTGAATGGACACTTTTTTATCTTTTACATCGTGAGTAGAATAGATTATGCAACCAGGTATCACATCTATATTATGGATTTTTCCCAACAATTGAGCTTTTTTTGAGCCATCAAATGTAACTACATCAGTTACCGCTATAGTATTTATTTCATTTTCTACTGCTAGCTCTATTATTTCGCCTATATCTAGAGATCCCGTAGAATATTTACTAATACAACATAAATCTGCTTTCATGTATTTTCACCTTGTCTGATTAATCTTAATTAAATAAATTAAATAAAAGATTTACTTCTTCTCTTCCTCAAGCGCCTTTTTTAAAGCTTTAGCCAGTTGATCAGGGCAAGAGGTACCTCTAGAATTACAATCTATTCCTTCAAAACTTTCTATTACATCTTTTGCATTCATACCTCTGACTATTTTTTCTATAGCTCTAGTGTTCCCTTGGCATCCGCCATAAAACTTAACTTTTTTGATAACTCTGGAGTCTAGATCTACGTCTATTTGTTTGGGACAAATACCGTGAGTTTTATAATGGTGTTTCCCCATGTCTCATCCTTTTCATAGTTTGAATTTTTATAATTTCTTCATAAGGAGTGTAACACGTACCTATAGGATTTGGACTTGTACTAAAACTTCCACAAAATTCCGTCCCTCCGATTTTCAAGAGATTATATTTATCTGCTATATCCAGTAGAGCTTTTTCTTGTTTCTCAGAATAATCAGGGTGCCAAGTTTGCAAAGCATCAAGACCTGATTTTGCAGCCCTTTCTATTAGATCTATGACTTCTTGATGGCGATTGTTTCTAAACATTTTATTGCAACTTACAATCGCTGCAATACCCTTCGCTCGATGTATGTTGCTTATTAAATCTAAAGTATTTGGAAAGTTTTCTTCAACATTCAACAAATATTTGTTTGTTTGAGAAAATTTTTTGTAAATATCATCATCAAAATCGTTCAAGTAACCCGTATCGATTAAAGTTTTTATGATATGAGAAATATAAAGGCAAGGACTACTTTCAAATCTTTTTTTTATTATTCTCATAGGAATTTTACATTCAAGTAAAACCTCTTTTATTATCAGCTCAGATCTTTCTTTTAGAGCAAATATGATTTTTTTGAGTGCATTTTGCAAAATATTTAAATCTTTGGGGTAGTAACACACCAAATGTGGACAATCGTTTAGAATTTTATCGAAACTAAAAATTTCAAGTGACGGTATTATGTCAAGTCCTCGTTTTCTGCCTAAAATATTAGCTCTTGCAGATCCGCCAAAAGTGTTAGAATCTGTTATTGAAACTGTTTTAACATTTCTTTTCAACGCTAAGGACACTATATCATCTATTTCTAAAGAACCCCTGGAATATTTACTAAAAACAAGCAAATCTGCTTTTTTTTTCATTTTTCTTGTTTCCCTTTTTGGTTTTTAAAAATTTGAAACACACCGCTATTATAACATTTTTGCTATGAGACCTAAAAATCTAATAGGAGTAAAAAAATTGAATTTTAAAGAAGTTAAAAATCGAATTAAATACTTGAGAAAAAAAATAAATTATCATAACAAAAAGTACTACTATGAAGATAATCCTGAAATAACTGATTATGAATACGATACGTTGCTGAAAGAATTAGAAAATTTAGAAGATAGCTTCCCCAAACTTAAAACCAAATTCTCACCTACAAAAAAAATTGGTGGTGGAGCTTCAAAGAAATTTAGTTCCGTTACGCATTCGGTTCCTATGCAAAGTTTGCATGATTCATTTTCAAAAGACGAGCTTTTAAAATTTGATAAGAGAGTAAGGAGCGTTGTGAAAAATGTTTCCTACATAGTTGAACCCAAAATCGATGGACTTTCCGTATCTTTAGAATACAAAAACGGTATATTCTTTAGAGGTTCAACGCGTGGTGATGGTGAAAAAGGAGAAGATATTACAGAAAACTTATTAACTATAAAAGACATACCCAAAATTTTACCCGAAAAGATCGAATATTTGGAAGTTAGAGGTGAAATTTATATGTCTGAAAGTAATTTTCTAAATTTTACAAAGCAATGCGAAAATTTAGAAAAACCAGTCCCAAAAAACCCCCGCAATGCGGCGGCAGGTTCACTACGACAAAAAGATGCAAGAATTACAGCTAGTAGGAATCTAAACTGTATTGTTTTTAATATACAGTCTATTAGAGGCAAAAGTTTTACAAATCACAAAGAATCTATAGATTTCTTAAGAAAATTAAATTTTAAAGCATCTTTTGTATACGGTTTGTTTAACGAGATGAAACAGTGTTTTAAAATTATAGATAAAATAGGCAAAGAACGAGAAAAATTTAGTTTTTCAATAGACGGTGCAGTGATAAAAGTAAATAATTTTAAAGACAGGGAAAAACTTGGTATAACATCAAAATTTCCAAAGTGGGCAGAAGCATATAAATACCCCCCGGAAGAAAAAAAAACGAAGTTGTTACGTATAGATCTAAACGTTGGGAGAACAGGAGTTGTTACGCCAGTAGGTATTTTTGAATCCCTACTTCTTGCTGGTACTACAGTGAGCCGCGCAACTTTGCACAATGAGAGCATGATAAAAGAAAAAGACATACGAATAGGAGATGTAGTAAAAGTTCGAAAAGCAGGAGAGATTATACCTGAGATCATAGATGTAGCTTTGCGTCATCGCTCCTCATCTAAAATTTTCGAAATGCCAAAAAATTGTCCTTCATGTGGTTGCAAGCTTTTAAAAGATCCTAGTGAAATTGCTATACGTTGTATTAATACGAATTGTCGCGCACAGATTGTTAGAAACTTGATTCATTTTGCATCTAAAGATGCTATGAACATAGAAGGACTTGGACTTGCATTAATAGAGACACTTGTAGATAAAGGATTAGTATTATCGCCCGGTGATTTTTACAGAATAAAAAAAGAAGATTTGCTTTTATTTGGCAAAAATATAGAAAAATCAATTTCTAATTGGTTGAGTGCAATAGAAGCTTCAAAATCTAGTAGTTTTGATAGAGTGCTTTTTGCTTTAGGTATACGTCATGTTGGAAAAGAAAGTTCCAAGCTTTTGGCTAGGCATTTTAAAACAATGTACAACTTAGCGAACGCACCCGTCGAAGATATACAAAAAATCGATGGATTTGGTCCTGCAGCTTCTAGATCTGTAAATAATTACTTTTCCTCTGAACAAAACAAAAAACTTATAAAAGATTTAGAAAAGTTTGGTCTTATTATGCAAGTAAAAGAAATAGAATCTAAAAAAGAAAGAGTTTTACTTGGAAAGACATTTGTTTTAACTGGAACACTTCCGAATTATAAGAGATCAGATATCACAAAAATTATAGAAGATCTTGGTGGCAAAGTAAGTTCTAGTGTTTCCAAAAAGATAGATTTTGTTCTTTATGGGAATGAAGCTGGCAGTAAACTCGCAAAAGCAAGAACTTTTGGAATTTCATGTATCACTCAAGATGAATTTTTAAAAATTATAGAAAACAGGTGATCTAAAATTTATGAAGCTTGATGATACGTGTTTTGTCGTGGATATGAAAAACTCAGACCAGAAAAGAATATTAGAAATTTTATCTATATTAGATATAAAAAAAGAGGACTCGCGTTTTGATTTTCTTATTTCTAAAATATTACCAAAAATTGCAGCTAGAACACTATTAAAAAATATAGCGTCTGAAAATTTAGGTGTGCCTAAAAGCAAGCTAAAATTTTCTTATGGAAATGGAGGGAAACCTTATTTTAAAAATTTTGAAAATTTTCATTTTAATATTTCACACACTGATTATGCTTTCGCTGTTTTCATTTCAAATAGCGAAGCTGGCATAGACGTAGAAAGAAAAAAAGAAATAAATTTGAGTATAGCTAATAGGTTTTTTTCAGAACAAGAAAAACAGTTTTTTAATTCATATAAAAATAAAGAAAATGCATTTTTCAAAATCTGGACGCGTAAAGAGGCATATGCTAAATATCTGGGTGTAGGTTTTTCAAAAGATTTCTTAGAAAGTAATGTATTCTCACAAAACATAAAGACTTTTAAGAGAAAAGATCTTTATATTTCGGTCTGCAAGAACCGAAACGAAGATTTGGATTTTTCTCGAGTCTACTATAATATAAAGAGTCTAAAGAAAAAGATTCTATAATAAAACTTTTAAACTCCGACAACAAGAAACCTCAATTCCCATAGGGGGTTTTGGGACTTGAAAGTTCTGTTTTAAACATTTTTCCTATCATATTTGCAAAAACTATCTTCAAATTTAACGAGTAGTAGTTATGAGCAACCGAAAAACGCTATAAGCTCTAAGTTTGTCTGTTTTTTCTGTCTCCGTGTTAAGTGCGAATAATCATAAGACTGGGATATTCTTTAAACGGAGTTTTTAAGCCCCCAAACTTTTTTTAATCCATATGTTATCTAGTTTAAACGGATTTTTGAGTTTAAATTATAGACGATCTAGTGAAAAAGTAATGTTTGATATTTCCCTGTGTGTTTATAGCACAATGTTAAATATATTAGTAGACGATCTATAAAAAGTTAGAGTATCATAATGAGAAAGAAGCTGTTTTAGTTTGGCAAAGGAGGCTAGTAGAAAAAATTCAGAGCTTCGTGCGAAAAATATTTACAATATTTGCATTTTTTCGTTAAGTCAAGCAAGATAATAGCTTAGAGATAGTCTGTTATGAATAGTTGGTTTGTAGAAACCGATAAGCAAGTATTTTTGGGTCTGTTGTATTTGTTTTGGTTGCTAGTGATTGGCATGTTTTGTTTTGATTTGCAGTTTTTTTAATGTGAGAAGAGTTTATAATTTTGATTTGTTGATATTTGTTAGTACGAGTTTTAATCCAGATATTATGGAATTTGTTAAATATTTTTATGTATCTAAAATATAACTACTTATTGAATATAATTTTCAGGAAATTATAATAATCAAAAAGGTCGGTGATTATGTTTATGGCAAAGCAAGTTTTGCTTACTCGGGAGGGTTTAGAAAATTTAAAAAAAGAATTGGATGATTTAAAAACAATCAAAAGAAAAGAAATAGCAGAAAAAATAAAAGTTGCACTTTCTTTTGGAGATCTTTCCGAGAACAGTGAATATGATGAGGCAAAAAATGAACAGGCTATCTTAGAATCGAGAATAGCTACAGTAGAAAACATGCTTCAAGATTATAAAATAATAGACGAAAGCGAACTCAGTACAGAGGTCGTTCATGTAGGTTCGATTGTAAAAATTCATGATAAAAAATACAAGGAGACTGTTTCTTACAAAATCGTTGGGTCAAATGAAGCTAACCCAATGAAAGGGAAAATTTCTGATGAGTCTCCTCTTGGAATGTCGTTGCTTGGATTGAGTGTTGGAGATGAAGTTAATGTAGAAACTCCTAATGGAAATATTCCATATAAACTTTTAGATATTGCCAAATAAGTGTTGGGTTTTTGCTTTTAAGGAGATTTAGAAATTTTAAATGCACGAAAAAAAAGAGTTTGGCGGTGTATCTGTACAAAAGGGTCTGAATGAAATTTTAAGTATTAGAAGAAAAAAACTTGAACTTTTAAAGGCTAATAAAAAAAATCCATTTGATATTACTACCTGTAGACAAAGCTGTTTAGCAAAAGAAATAAAAAACGATTTTGAAACTTTCGAAAATAAAAGTATTAGTGTAGCTGGTAGGATTTTAAAATTTCGCGAAATGGGCAAAGCGAGTTTTTTTGACGTCTCTGACAGAAGTGGCACCATACAAATATATGTTCGTGTAGACGATCTTGGAAAAAATACTTACAAAGATATTTTGACATTGGATATTGGTGACATAATTTCGGTGAGTGGAAGTGTTTTTAAAACTCGACGTGGTGAAGTTTCTGTACACGCTAATAAAATAGAACTTTTATCAAAATCTTTGATTCCGCTTCCGGAAAAACATCACGGGCTTAAAGATACGGATCTTCGTTATCGCCAGAGATATTTGGATCTTATTATGAATTCTAAAACTAGAGAAGTTTTTAAAAAGCGTAGTTTTGTAATAACAAAAATTCGAGAGTTTTTGAAAAGAGAAAATTTTTTGGAAGTTGAAACTCCTGTTTTAAATTTTGTGGCAAGTGGTGCAGAAGCCGAGCCGTTTTTAACGCACTATAACGCACTGAACATGAATATTTTTCTCCGAATTGCAACTGAGATTCCACTTAAAAAACTTCTAGTTGGAGGATTAGAAAGAGTTTATGAAATAGGTAAAGTTTTTAGAAATGAAGGAATTTCTGTCAAACATAGTCCAGAGTATACAAGTTTAGAGCTTTACAAAGCATACACTGACTATAACGACATGATGAATCTAACAGAACGTATGGTACAAGAAATTACTTCGTCAACCTGCGGTAAAGAAAAAATTATTTATCAAAACAAAGAAATAAATATAGGTAACTCTTTTAAAAGAATAACCATGCTTCAAGCTGTGAAAAAAATAACTGGAATAGATTTTTCAAGGTTCGTTGGAGATGTTTTAACTGCTAAAAAACAAGCCCTTAAGCTTGGAATTATTGAAACAGAAGAGTTGAATTCCTGGGGTGAAGTTCTAAATAATATTTTTGAAGAAAAAGTTGAAAAAACACTCATTGATCCTACTTTTGTTTATGATTATCCTGTTGAAGTTTCAATATTAACAAAAAAAAAGAAAAATAATCCTAACTTTACAGAAAGATTTGAGCTTTATATAGCTGGTCGAGAAATTGCCAATGCTTATTCTGAGTTAAACGATCCTATCGAACAAAGAGAACGTTTCGTTTTACAACTTGAAAAACAGAGACAAAATAAAAAAAATGAAAATAATTTGTTAGATGAAGACTTTTTAACAGCACTAGAATACGGCATGCCACCAGCTGGAGGTATGGGCATGGGAATAGATAGGCTTGTTATGCTGTTAACAGATAGTCCATCTATAAGAGATGTTTTGTTTTTTCCTACTATGAAGTCTGTAAAAAAATAACTGACAAATTACTGGAAACCGGTATTTTTTTAAAAAAAGTAATGATAAAAATATTATTTATGTTTTGTTTAGAAAAAATTTTCAAAAGCATCCGCAGGACATATTTCTATAAAATCGTACCTTTTTTTGAAAATCTCACAAATTTTTTTGGTTTCTTTGTCCGTACCATAATCTAAGCAGATTATTTTTTGATTGTTGTTTATACCGAGCCATTTTAATTTTGATACGGCACTTCTAAGCAAATATTCTATTTTTTCTTCGTGTTTCTTTAGAGGTATTAGTATTAATGTCAATGTGTTATCTGAACTTCTAAAAAATAATAAATTACTTAACCTAAATATTTCTAACAATCCTACTATGGTGAGTATAATCAAAAGTCCTATATAAAAAAAACTCATATAACTCCTTTTTACTAATTTTTTTTATTAGTTTTTTATTTATAAAAATATGTTATAAACTTTAAAAGTTACACGAATTGTTATTTTTTTATATTATACGCTAGATTTGTATTATTTAATTTTTGTGGGATTCTAAAGTAAATTATAGTTTCGTTCTTACTTGATATGTGCTTGCAAATTTTATTGTCTCGGTGCTAGAATGACTTGCGTTATATCAGATTCTTAGGGGATTGATATTGAATAAAAATTTTTCAAGAATTATAGCGTTGCTAAGAAAAGAAAAAGGTATAAGTCAAAAAGTAGCAGCGGCTAATCTTGGTGTTTCGCAAGCTCTGCTTTCACATTACGAAAAGGCCAAAAGAGAATGTGGTCTGGACTTTGTTGTAAGAGTTTCTAAATATTATGGAGTGTCCTGTGATTACCTTCTAGGTCAGTCATCTGATAGACAGAACGAGATGACAAGTGAGAAAGACTCTTCTGACTCAGATGATTTGCATCAGAAAGATAATAAGGGAGTGGAAAGTCTTCTTCCAACCTTGAATAAAAAACTAATTATTAATTCTGTGTCTATAATTTTTGACGTTCTTTCGGAAATGAAAAATAAATCTTTAACAAGTGAAGTATCTGTTTATATTATGGCGTCTATTTATAGAATGTTTAGAGTACTTTATTCAACAAACCCCAAAAGTCCGCAGGAGTTTTTTGCTATAAACAAGTTTTTATATAGTGGGTTCGTTAGTTCTTTAGAATCTATTTCAAAAACAAAAATTGATTGTATAGTTTCTCAGGACAAACTTGAAGGTTTTGAAAGACTTTTGGAAGAAAGAAGACTATACTTAACACCACAAATTATTTCTGAAAAATATCCACTTCTTTCCTCTTCTTTGTTTAATCTCATACATACAATAGAGAACAAATTAGTGAATAAAAAAATAAGACTCAGGTTTGTACCATTTTCTGCAAAAAAATCACTCTTTCCAAGAATGCAATAAATCTTTAAATCCTTGAAATTTTAGGCTTGTCTTGTTTTAAAATATCTGCCTTTGTAAAGAAATATCTTTTATGCCATTGCGCTAGTTTTTTGGTCTTTGTCTGTCGTCTCCGTTTTTAGGTAAGATTGTTTTTCTTCTTTTTTTAGTTTTTCGTAATACTTGCCAAGTTTCATAATAACAACAGACCAAGCCAGAAGAATAAGAAAAATTACAGGTACGACAATATTAAGTCTACCCAAAAGACCGCCACTAGACGATCGAACAAGAAGCACAAATATCGAACCTACCGTTTTCCCACTTTTTCCACCAACAGCTTCAACAGCAGCTTGGCCCTTAGTTTTTAATCGTTTTTCAAGAGGCCTATAAGCTATTTGTCTCGTAGCATCATAAATGGAATTTTTTATACCCTTAGAAAAAGAATCAGCAAAAATGCCAACTATTAACACAATTCCTTTTAAATTTTTGTTATCGAGCATTGAAAAAACAAAAAAAAGAGGAAAAAACAACAT
The DNA here is from genome assembly GCA_031259495.1 of Oscillospiraceae bacterium. GTDB lineage: Bacteria > Bacillota > Clostridia > Oscillospirales > Acutalibacteraceae > JAITRE01. The sequence continues at coordinate 11,073 of JAIRLJ010000013.1, forward strand.
CATAAAAACAGGTTCCATTAAAGCGGCATTTTTCCACTTGAATTTTGTTAATATGGTATCAGAAAAAAAAGAAATAATTATAGAAATGATGCCATAGCCAACAGAAACTAAAGCTAAAAAATTATTAAATTCTTCAGCTCCACCTTCAAAACTTTGGCTACCTTTTTCTTTAAAAACTTGATCAAAAACCGTTATTGCTAAACCGTACGACAACGTTATTACGCTTATATAAATCAAATATTTTGAACGTAACACACAGTTAAAACTATCAAGAAAACCAAATTTTACTTTTTTCTTTACAGGTTTAACATCAGTTTTAGGAATTTTTTTAATCATAAACTTGTTTTCTAAATATAAGAATAATCCAACCAAAATAACATCAGAAATAACAAGCGCTATTGATATATAACTTATCCTATTGTTTATTCCGATTTTCATATCAATAGATCTAGTAAAGCATCCAGAAAAAATAGCACCCAAACTTCCTATACAACTAAACCGACTAAAAAACCTTACTTCTTCGTTTTTACTAGTAGCTTTACTAGCTATTTGCCAAAATAAAGAGCTAACAATCAAAGCACCCCAGAGTTCTGCAACAATATAAAATACAGTAATTGGCCAATTATCAACTAATAGAAAAATCTTCTCAAAAAAAGTGCAAGAAGTCGCTTTTTCTTGCTGCGTTACGGCAGATATCAGTTTTGAAATTTCTATCTCAGATACTTTTTTTTGAGCATGCCGTGGAAGAATAGTTAGACAAAAAAACAGGAAAAAGGAAAGAAAAAAAAGATTAGCAACCAAAAAAGTCTTTTTTACACCAAACTTATCTATTGCTTTCCCTAGGCACATTACTGCGAAAAAAACTACCGGTAAAACCAAAAATATTTTCAATATAGAAATAGACTGAGAAATATCCCCGTCCATATTTGCAAGTAAAGAATCCTTGAGGTCTCTGACGGTACAGTATATAAACAACGTACACAACATAATTAAACTAACTAAAACAAACTTTTCTCCCTCGCCAGGAGCTATAGGCCAAAATTTTGACCTTAACCCACCAAATTTTTGGCAATCGCTAATGCTTCTGCTGTTTAAGTTAATCATCTTATAATTAGAGCCTCGCGCTTTATGCCGCAATTCTATCAAAAATTATCAGCAGTCGCAAATCACAAGTCTAAAATTTTATAATAAAGCAACTTTCAAACCCTAACTATCAAGAAACCCCGAAACTCTTACGGGAATTGGGGTTTCTTGATAGTTAGGGTTTGAGAGTTACGTTTTAGCTATTTTTTGTTCTCCTTTGTGTTTAAAATTTATCAAACAAGTTGTAACACACAATCAAATTTCGTGCCACTCACGTAATACTTGATGGAACTAATCTGGTTATTTTCCTTAATCTGGTCTTTGACTAAAGTATCAAAAACCCCGTAAATACGGGGCTTTTGCTTGTTTTACTGAATTTTAAAAATTCTATGGCGGAGAGTTAGGGATTCGAACCCTAGATGCGCCATTGGTGCATACCGATTTTCGAGACCGGGTCCTTAAACCACTCGGACAACTCTCCTCTAACAACAAGTCAATTGATAAAACATCCAACATCGCTGGATTGTACAATTATGACAGTTAAAAATCAAACTCTTAGAATCTAGTAAAAATATACTGTTTTAGTTTCGCAAGAAATCTATTCGTTAATGTTTTGAAGAAATTGATGATCAGAGGAACTGAAAACGGAACTTTTAAACCCCGAAATTTCCTTGTATTATCTAAGTTTTCAACAAGTTAAAAAATCAGATTTTCACTTCATTTTGATCTTGAGGGAATAAATTCAGACAATAGGCATGAAAAAAAGCCTATGTTCCTTAATATTTGCCTGTGATGTCTTTGAAGGTCCATAGTTTTGCTTTTCTGCCTCTTTGATAATATAATGAGCCCTGGACTGAGTTTTAGCAGACTTTTTATTTGCTGTTCTTCGCCTGAGTTAGTTGTTGAGTTTCTACATTTTAGAAGGAGTTGTGCTTTATGGATTTAATACCCTACGTAATCGAAAAAACGAGCCGTGGAGAAAGGTCTTATGACATTTACTCTAAACTTTTAAGTGAGAGAATAATCTTGCTTGATAACGAAGTTAATGCTATGACGGCGAGTCGTTTAAAGGCACAGCTTTTGTTTTTGGAAGGCCAAGATCCCGACAAAGATATCAGTTTTTATATCAACAGTCCAGGTGGGTCTGTTACAGATGGTCTCGGCGTTCATGACACTATGCAGTATATTAAATGCGATGTTTGTACTATCTGTACAGGTATGGCAGCTAGCATGGGGGCGTTTTTGTTAGCTGCTGGTGCTAAGGGTAAGCGTTATAGCCTTCCTAATAGTGATATCATGATCCATCAACCACTCGGCGGCGTTCAGGGCCAAGCTACAGATATTATGATTCATGCAAATCATATAGTTTATAAGAAGAAAAGGCTAAATGAAATTCTAGCAAAAAAAACAGGTAAACCTTATGAACAGGTTTGTAAAGACACAGAACGCGACAATTTTATGTCGGCTGAAGAAGCCTTAGAATATGGCATAATAGACAAAGTTATAGACAAAAGATAAGTATTTTCTCCATACGAAATTGGGTGTGAATAAATGAGTGATAACGACAACGAAAAAAATGGTAGAAACAGCGATAAAAGTAAAAACTTTTCTAAACATAAACATACAGAAAACTCTTCTAAATTTGGGTCGTCAAATAGTAATAAGAATACTCTAAAAAGTTCGTTTGGAAAAAATAATAATATTAAGAAATCGCTATCTTGTTCTTTCTGTGGCAAATCTCAACCGTATTTAGGCAAACTTATAGCAGGACCAGGTGTTTATATTTGTGATAAATGTATAGAGCTGTGCAATAAAATCCTTAAAGAAGAAGAAGTTAATGAGAAAACTGATTCTCCGAATTTAGCAAATAAAGGTAAAATACTAAAACCAAAACAGTTGAAGGCTATGTTGGATGAATATGTTATTGGTCAGGAAAGGGCTAAGATTTTTCTTTCTGTGGCTGTGTATAACCATTATAAAAGGACTTTTCTTGAAGAAGGTAATAACGAAGATTTAAAAATTAAAAAAAGCAATATTTTATTGATTGGTCCGACTGGCGTGGGTAAAACTTTGCTTGCACAAACACTAGCAAAGGCTTTGGATGTGCCATTCGCTATTACAGATGCTACCACACTCACGGAAGCCGGTTACGTAGGTGAAGATGTTGAAAATATTTTGCTTAGGCTGTTGCAAGTCGCTAATTTTGATCTTAAGAGGGCACAGCACGGAATTATTTATATAGATGAAATAGATAAAATTTCTAGAAAAAAAGAAAACGTTTCTGTTACACGAGACGTAAGCGGTGAAGGTGTACAACAAGCACTTTTGAAAATTTTGGAAGGTACTGTTTCCAATGTGCCACCGCAAGGCGGCAGAAAGCATCCTCAACAAGAGTTTATACAAATAGACACTTCTAATATTTTATTTATTTGTGGCGGTGCTTTTGATGGTATGGAAGAAACTATAAAAAAAAGAGTTACTTGTTCCACGCTTGGATTCGAATCAGATGTCAGAACCAAAAAAGAATTAAGTGCTATAGACTGGATAGAAAAAGTTGAACAAGAAGATCTTGTTAAATTTGGGTTGATACCGGAACTTATAGGAAGATTGCCTGTTGTAACTACTCTTTCAGAACTAGACGAAGTAGCTCTTGTTAGAATTTTAACAGAACCAAAAGATTGTTTGCTTGATCAGTACAAAAAGCTTTTTAAAATGGACGGTGTGGAACTTACATTCGGGGAAAAAACACTAAAAACTATAGCTCAAAAGACTCTTGAAAAAAAAACTGGCGCCAGAGGGTTGAGGTCGATTCTAGAAGACTTTTTGGTTTACATAATGTACAATGTATCTTCTAATAACAAAATTAAAAAAGTTAAAATTACCCCCGAAACTGTCGATGATTACAAAAAAGCTGAAATAATTTGTGACAATGATAAAACCATATAGCGGAACCTCTGACGTGATTTTTTAAATTTAAAAAGGTTTTTTATGACTCCAAAAGAAAAATATCTGTCTTGGATGCTAAATTTGAAAGACAAATCTCTTTTAGAAGAGTTAAAAGGCTTTGATGATGAAAAAATAAACTTGAGATTTGGAAAAGATTTACAATTTGGTACTGCCGGTCTAAGATCCAAAATGGGTGTAGGAACCGACAGAATAAATATATATACAATTCGCAAAGCTTCGCAAGCTATCTCGAATTTTCTAAAAAAAATATACAAAAAATCGATAAAAATTGCTATAGCATTTGATTCAAGAAATAATTCCAAAATTTTTGCAAATGAAGCTCTAAGAGTTTTTTCTGCAAACTCGATAACTGTATTTTTTAATAAAACTTTGCAGCCTGTACCAGTACTTTCATATTGCATTCGATATTACAGTTGCACTGCGGGAGTAATGATTACAGCTAGTCATAATTCAATGGAATATAACGGCTATAAATTTTATGGGCCAGATGGTGGTCAAGTGAGCACCAATTGGAGCAAAAAAATACAAAATGAAATAGAAAATATTAATGAGTTTTTTGATATTAATATTATGAAATCAAACAAAATTGCATCTAGCGATTTTGTAAAGCTAGTAGACAATAAATGTTATGAATCATATATTAATTGCGTAAAAAAAAGTCTGCCTACCTTGAATAATTTAGAAAACGATAAATTAAGAGTTGTATTTACGCCACTGAACGGCACTGGAAGAAATCTTGTTTTAAAAATTCTTATTGATCTTAATTTTAAAAATATTTTCACTGTCAAAGAACAAGAATACCCGGATGGAAATTTTCCAACTTGTAAAATTCCGAACCCTGAAAACGAAGACGTATTTCATCTAAGTACTCTTCTTGCAAAAAAAAAAGATGCAGATATTATTATAGCAACAGATCCTGATGCTGATCGCATTGGAATAAAAGTTAAAAATAAAACAAAAAAATATGAAAATTTGACTGGAAATCAAGTCGGGGTTTTGTTGCTTGATTACATTTTAACAAAAAAATCGGAGCAAGGAGTTTCTTTAAAAAACAAAATTATATTAAAATCTGTAGTGAGTACACCTATGGTCGAAAAAATTGCCAATAAATTTGAAACGATTATTAAAAACGTTCCAATTGGATTCAGATATATAAGCGAAGAAATTTTAAAGTTAGAAAAAAATAAACATATAAAAGATTTTTTGTTTGGATTTGAAGAAAGTTGTGGTTATTTATTTGCAACTCACTCGAGAGATAAGGATGCTGTAGCTACTTGCATTTTAATTTGCCAAATAGCAGCTTATTACAAAAAAATAGGAACTAATCTTCTAGAAAAATTAAATTCTCTGTATAAAAAATATGGTTATTATCTTGAAAAAACTATAAATTTTAAATTTTCATCTTGCGATTTTTCTAGTAAAATTTCTAACATCATGAAAGATTTGAGAAATACAAAATTTGAAAATCTCAGGTATATGAATATAAAAAATAGAATAGACTTTTTATCTAGAGAAAATTTGAATTTTAAAGATTTTCCAGCTGTAAATATGATAAGTTTCGAATTACAAGATTCTACAAAAATAATTATCCGTCCATCTGGCACGGAACCAAAATTAAAAACATATATAATGATAAAAGCTAAGTCGCAAGAAAAAGCTCTAATAAAGCTTAGAAAAATAGAGGATTTTTTGATGAATATGTTCAAGAATTATAAAAATATTCAAAACACGCTTGGGAGAAGTTGATGGAAAATTTATGTGGTTTAATACTTGCTGCTGGAGAAGGCAGGCGCATGAAAACCTCAAAGCCTAAAACTCTTTTAAAAGTTTTGTCAAAACCCATGCTCGGTTGGGTGCTAGACGCTGCAAAAAAAAGTAAAATTAGAAAAATCTGTATTGTTGCAGGATATGGGCGAGAATTTTTAGAAAAGTATTTGTCTAGTTTTAGTAGTAGAAACCCAGATTTAGCAATCACTATGGTTGTCCAAAAAGAAAGACTTGGTACGGGTCACGCTGTCCTTCTGGCTCGCAAATTCTTAGAAAACGAAACAGCTGATAATGTCGTTGTGCTCAATGGTGATAGTCCTCTTCTTGACTCTAATACTATAAAAAAAGCATACGAATTACACAAATGTGAAAAAAACGATGCTACTGTTATTTCTGCAAAAGTAAAAAATCCATTTGGGTACGGCAGAATAATTAGAAAAAATAAAAAGGTTACAGACATAGTAGAACAAAAAGACGCCAATGAAAAAACTTTAAAAATAAACGAAATAAATTCTGGCGCTTATTGGTTTCGCAAAAAGTCTTTACTTTCAATTTTGCACCTAATTAAAAATAATAATGTTCAAAACGAGTATTATATAACAGATGCTGTAAAACTTTTACTTTTAAAGGGGCAGAAAATTGGTTCATTTGATTCAGGTTGTGGAGACTTAGTACTTGGTGCGAATGACCCTGAACAGTTAAATATTGTAAACGCGGTAGCTTGTCAAAGAATTATACGTAACCATATAAAAAATGGCGTTGATATACCAAACACAGAAGGAATTACCATAGGTCCAGATGTAACTTTTGGTAGTTCTTGCAAAGTTTTTAAAAATTCAATTATTCTGGGCAAAATGCACATAGGCAACAATTGCAAAATAGGACCAGATGTTTTTATAGATGGACAAAACATAAAGCCAAGGGATCGCATCTTTGGCAATAATATTTTCGTTTTTTAAAGAATCATATTAATAAAAAATATATCATATTTTTAAAAATAATTCTTAAGCAAAAAGGAGAATAGCAAATTGAATTTTCAAGAAGCAAAAATTAAATTTCAAAAAAAATTAAAAAATATCCTTAATATAATCAACTGTAATTTTAAAACTGTGAAGTGTAATTTTAATAAAATTCTAAAAAAAATTTGGGGAAAAGATTAAGTAGATATGGACAAATATAAAATTGACTACAGGTCAAAAAATAAGCAAGAAAAAAGACATCAGGAAAAAGAAAACAAGCCTAAACCCAGCTTTTTAAAGACTTTAACGTTTGGCGACGAAAAGGAATATGATTGCATATGCGACAAAACTGAGGAAAATTATAGTAAAAAAGCTGTTTTTTTTAGTAGCTTGTTCTTTTTAAGTTTTGCTTTAATAACACTCGTATTTTTGTGTTTTACGTTTGACAGTTCGCAAATCAATGAATTAATTAGCAAAATGTATTAAAAATAAATTTTCCTAACTCCTACCTTCAATGCCAGAGAGCCTCCGTTATTAAAATTATGCGTCCTTCCTGTGCTGTAGGAACCCTTTACTATATAAAAAACGGTTACTCATATCCCCCCAAATTCACTCTACAGTAACAGATTTTGCTAAATTTCTAGGTTTGTCTATATCACAGCCTCTATTCAGTGCTACATAATAAGAAAGAAGTTGTAGAGGAATTATCGAAAGCGATA
>JAIRLJ010000049.1 GCA_031259495.1 Oscillospiraceae bacterium
AGACCTATTTTAACTAGTTCAAAAAGTAAAGTATAAGCTCGTATAAACGACTGCACACTCTAGCAGCTTAATAATATGAAAGCAGTTTTTGATAGTAAACTTACTAAAAATAATAATTATGCTAAATACAAGATAATCAGCGGTTGTGAATGTAGAGTATCTGCTTTGCTTTTTGAACTAGATAAAAATATAAAAACTAAACAAAAATCTAAAGTTAAAATTAACGGAATCGAAATTTATATTATTAGTAAACCTAATGAAGAGCAAAGCGAGATAATTTGTTTGGTTAAAAATTAGTAGATAAGAGTATGAAAACTAAAAACACCCCCAAAACCCTTATGGGAATTGGGGGTGTTTTTGTTGTTGGGGTTTGAAAGTTCCATTAAATAAAATTTTGTTTTTAACAAAAACCACCGGATTATGTTAGAATAGCGGCGTTTGCGAGTTTTTTAGGTGTGGTTTGCGTATTTATTTTGGGCGGTTTTGTGTTTAAAAAAATATTTAAGATTTTTATTTTTGTTCTATTTTTATTTTGCTTACCTCATTATGTTTTTGCTTATAGAGACTTTCAAGAAATAAAATCTTCAAAAAAAATAAAAATGATAACTAATGCTGAATTTGCACCTTTTGAGTACATTGATGAAACCGGTAAGATTTGCGGTGCAGATATAGATATAGCACAGAAAATAGCTGAAAAGATGGGGTTTATTTTAGAAGTCGAGTCTGTAGAATTTGATTCAATTCTAATTAGTTTGCAGAATGGTTCTGCTGATTTTGCGCTTGCTGCCATAACTTACAGTGATGAGAAAGCAAAAAATGCTTCGTTTTCCAATCCGTATTTTAAAACAACACAAAGAATAATAGTACCTAAAACAAGTAAAATGCAAAATAGCAAAGAGTTAAAAGAAAAAAAAATAGGTGTAGTTTTGGGGTACAAGGGTGATCTTTATTGTTCGGAAATATTCGGTGAAGATTATGTGGTTAGATACAAAAATGCCCCAAGTGCTTTTTCTGATCTTTTAAATTCAAGAATTGATGCGTTTGTAGTCGACGACTTTACTGCGCAGAGTCTTGTAAATACAAAGCCAGACGCCGTCAAAATAATTAACGAAACTCTCACAGACGAAGAATACGTTATAGGGGTAGCAAAAGATAATAAAGAGCTTTTGGAAAATATAAACAAAATTTTAGAAGAATTAAAGTCAAGTGGAGAAATTGAAAAATTTGTAGACGAAAATAAAACAAAAAATCTAAAAACGTACAAAACAAACGAAAATAATATCTACATAAGATATGTGCCTCTTATACTAGAAGGCCTTAAAAATACCATGCTTTTAACTTTGTGTGCTGTAATAATCGGAGCAGCATTAGGAATCTTATTAGCTATCTGTCGTTTAACTGGAGAAGAAAACAAAAAACTAAAAATCTTATCGCTAATTTCTAAGTGTTACACTAGTATCATAAGAGGTACACCTATTATTATTCAACTGTTTTTAATGTACTATGTTGTTTTTAAATTTTTAGGGAATAAATTTACAGCTGCAATTATCGCTTTTGGTTTAAATTCAGCAGCTTACGTAGCTGAAATTGTAAGAGCTGGAATAGAATCTGTCGGTAAAGGACAGCTTGATGCATCAAGATCTTTGGGCCTAGATTATAAAACTAGTATGATCAATATCGTAATTCCGCAAGCATTGAAAAATGTTATGCCAGCTTTAGTAAATGAGTTTGTAAGTCTTTTAAAAGAAACACCTCTTGTTGGGCTAATAGGTTTAACCGACCTTAGCAGATCTTCGGATGTTATAAGAAGCGTGACATATGATGCTTTAACACCACTTTTGATAGTGGCTATTATTTATCTTGTGATAATTTTAATTTTACTTAAATTTTCTTCTTTAGTGGAAAGGAAATTAAAAAAATGCTAAATGTCAAAAATTTAAAAAAGTACTTCAAAACTAAAAATGAGACTATCAAGGTATTGGATTCGATTACACTTGATATAAAAAAAGGTGAAATTATAGGCATATTAGGATCCTCTGGATGTGGAAAAAGCACATTTTTGAAATGTTTGAATGGTCTTGAAATACCGACGTCTGGGAAAATATTTTTTAAAAGACAAGATATAAACGATCCAAAATGCAACATAAATAAGATCCGCGAACATATAGGAATGGTTTTTCAAAACTTTAATTTATTTAACAATTTTACTGTATTGCAAAATTTAATCTTCGCTCCTTTAAGATTAAAAAAATTGTCTCGTGAAGATGCAAAAGAAAAAGCTATGTCAATTTTAAAAAAAGTTGGTCTTACAGAAAAAACAAATACTTACCCATTTTCTCTTTCCGGTGGACAAAAACAGCGCATAGCTATAGCAAGATCTTTAATGATGCAACCAGATGTAATGCTTTTTGACGAACCGACTTCAGCGCTTGATCCAGAAAACATAAGCAAAATATTAGGCATTGTACGGGAAATTTCCAAAGAATCAATGACCATTGTCTTAGTTACACACGAATTACACTTTATAAAAAATATCGCATCTAGAATTATATTTTTCTCAAATGGACATGTATTGCAAGATGCGTGCCCAGATGAGATTTTCAGAAATCCAAAACATGAAAAAGTCAAAAAATTTTTACAAGCACATGATTATAGAAATCTATTTTGATTTTTATTTTTTTATTGGACGTCTTGCAAAACTAGCTTTTTTTCTCTTCTTTTTCCTCTAAAACTAATTCTTTTTTTCCTCTCATCTTTTTAGTCAAAACAAAGTACCACCGACCAATTTCACTAGCAGCAAGTAACGGTAACATTATGTTGATTATTATTACCCAAGATTTGCTGTTTTCCTGCCAGAGATCTTTTTGTTCTTGTTCATTTAATCTATCTATAAGAGTATAAGGAAAAAAACTAGGAAAGCTATAACGGAACTTTTAAGCCTGATTAATTCTCATAACATAATTTTAACGTTTTAGTTTCGTAGAAGATCTCTTGATTTATACGTAAGTTGTCAGTTGTTTCTTAAAAATTATTTTTTTAAAAAATCTTTTTTGGAAATTTTTGAGAGTTCTGTATGTGAATTTAAAGCTTTGTTTTTCTTGTGAAATTTTATTTTGTAGCCGCTATTTGAAGTTTTGATTTTTGAATTAGCACTGTCTTTTAATATTATTTCTAAAAGATTTAAAATTCGTTTTTTCATAATTTTACTCTCTATTGGAAAAAGAATTTCCACACGTTTATCAAGATTTCTAGGCATTAAATCTGCGCTACCTAAAAAAATTTTAGGATTCTTGTTATTTTCAAATTTAAAAATTCTGCTGTGCTCTAAGCATTGTCCGACAATACTTGTAACAGTTATGTTTTCGCTAAGCCCTTTAATTCCCGGAACTAGACAACAAATTCCTCTTACTATAAGTTGAACGTTTACCCCTTGGTTACTTGCATTGTAGAATTCTTTTATTATTTTATAATCTGAAAGTGAGTTTACTTTAATAACTATAGAAGCTGGCAAACCTTTTTTTTTATTTTTTATTTCATTTTTTATCATTTTTTTCAAAAATAATCTTAAATCAAATGGTGAAACTACAAGTTTTTTGTATTTTGTTTTTTCAAGTCCTGATGTAAGAGAATTAAAAAGCAAACTGGCATCTTTTACAAAACTTTCTTTTTTTGTGAAAAAACTTATATCTGTGTATGTTTTTGCGGTAGCTTCATTATAGTTTCCCGTGGAGAAATGGACGTATCTTTTTATTTTGTTTTTTTCTTTACGAACTACCAATAAAATCTTGCAATGAGTTTTAAGCCCTGAAGCACCGTATATAACGTGGCACCCAGATTGCTCAAGTTTTTTTGCCCAAGCTATGTTGTTTTCTTCATCAAATCTTGCTTGTAGTTCTACTAAAACAGTAACTTGTTTGCCATTTTTAGCGGATCTCATAAGAGCATCCACAATAGGAGAATTATTGCTTACTCTGTAAAGCGTTTGTTTTATAGCAAGAACATTTTTATCTTTAGCAGCTTGCTTTAAAAAATTAATAACTGGATTAAAGCTTTCAAAAGGATGAAAAAGAAGTCTATCTTGTTTTTTTATGGCTTTAAAAATATCTTTGTATTTGCAAAATTCCGAAGGAGGGTCTGTTGGCAAAGTAGGAAGTAATTTTAAAGTTCTTAGTTCATCAATTTTTGAAAAATCAAATAAAAAGGTCAAGTCTATGGGTCCTTCTATTTTAAAAGTTTGATATTTTTTAATTTTTAAAACGTCTCTTAAAAATTTAGTAGTCTTATAATCGCTTTTTTTCGAAATTTCGAGCTTTACAAGTGCACCTCTATTTCTTTTTTTTATTGATTTTTTTATTTCTAATGCTAAATCTTCTGATGGTTTATTTATGTCGAAACCAGCGTCTCTAGTAATCCTAAAAACTGATGCAAGTTGAATTTCATAATCTTTAAATAATTTTGATAAATTTTTTATTATTACGTCTTCTAACATAATAATTTTTTTTTGTTTTTCATCATTGATTTTTAGAAATCTTGGTAAAATCTTAGGAATTTTTAGTATTTTAAATTCAGATTTTTTGCCTTTTTTAAGTTTCACAACTATATTCAAACTTTTATTTTCTAACGCCGGAAATGGTCTTGTTTTATCCACTGCTAGAGGTGTTAGTACGGGATAAAGTGTATTGTTAAAATAATTATTTACTTTTTTAAAGTCTTTATTTTTTAATTCTTCGGGTTTCATAAAAAAAATCTTTTCTTTCTCAAGAGATTTTAAAATTTCTTTTAAAAAAATTTTGTATTGTTTTTTTAAAAACTCACGGATTTTAGAAAAAATTTTAGCTATTTGTTCTTTTGGTGTAAAACCTGAAAAGTCCGAACTCGTGTAATTGTTTTTTATAGCAGATAGTACTGATGCAACTCTTACCATAAAAAATTCATCGAGATTCGATGCACTTATAGCTAAAAAATCAAGCTTATCAGCTATAGTGCGATCATTTCTCAAAGTTTGTTCTAAAACTCTTGTGTTAAAGTCAAGCCAACTCAGATCTCTATTAGAATACAAAAATTTAAAATTTTTTTGTTTCATTGTTTTATCGGCCCTTTCACTTTTTAAGTGATACAATATAAGCTGTGTTTTAAGTTATAATTTCCTTTTTTTTATATTTGATGCAAAAAATTTTGAGAAAATAAAGAAGCAAACTGTTGTTAAAATTATTTATTTCGTCTGATCATTACTTTGAAAATAAAAAAAATTTGGAAATTGTTGCTAAAAAAGCAAAAAAAGAGAAACGGGTTGTTTTTTTGACTTCAAAATATAGTAAATTTGAAGTCAAAAAATTTTTTCTAGAGAGCATAGGACCTAGGTTTTTTAGTAATATAAAAGTTTTTGATTTTGAAGAGCTTTCAAGATTTGTTTTAGAAAATTTTTCTGAAAGATATAATGAAAAAAAAGCAATAAATAGTTCATTAAAAATGGTTTTGATGTATTTTTCGGTTAGAAAATTAAAAAACCAACTAAGTTTTTTTAGTTCTCTTGTTAAATCGCCAAAACTTATTGAAATTTTGCTTAATTTTTATGAAAAGTTGAAAAATAATAATATTTCTGTGGAAGATTTTTTTATGAAAACAAGAGGTCTAAATAACAAGACTTTTCTTGTAAAAACAGAAGAGATTTTTTTAATATTGAATCAATTTGAAGTCTTATTGGATAAATACGAAAGTTCTGCTGATTTGTTAAATAAATTGAAAGAAGAATTAAAAGAAGGTGTTTTTGGCGAATTTGTTTTTGCTGTGGATAATCTTGTTTTTTTTAAAAAAAGCGAAATTAGTGTTTTAGAAAAATTGATAAAACTTTCAAGCGAGTCGTATATAACTCTTCAAGAAAGAAGTTTTAAAAATAAAACAATGCAAAACATGTTGAATTCTTTAAAAACGATTCCAATGGAAATTTTGTATGAAAATTTTCATGAAGACGAAAATAAAGCAAAAAAAGAGAAACTAGAAGAAAAAAACATAAAAATCTATAGAGTCGAAGATATTCACGATGAATGTTTTTTTGTTTGTAGAAAAATTAGAGACCTAATTATTGAAGAAAATTATGATTGTGATGATATTTTGGTTGTCTCAAGAAGTTTAAAATATTACAAAGATTTATTTGATAAAATGTTTTCAAAATTCGATATTCCTTTTTATATTGAAGAAAACAAAAGATTAAATAATTTTGATCTTTTAAAATTTATTTTTATTTTATTCGAAGTAATAAGTTCTAATTTTAATTTCGAATCAATGCGCGAATACATAAAATTCGATTTTAAAGAGATTTCTGATTTAGAAAAATTAAAATTTGAAAATTATATATTTTCTTGGAGAATAAGTGGTGAAGAATGGTTTTCTGATTTTAAAAAAAGTATATTTGGTTTTTCTAATAATAATGGATTCAAAAAAGAATTCGAAAAAAAAGAACTTGAAAAAATTAATTTTACTAGAAAAAAAATAATAAATTCTTTGCTTTTCCTAAAAAAAAATCTTAATTTTGCTAAAAACGCAAAAGAAATGTGCAAAATTTTTTACAAATTTTTAGTTAATGCTAACCCTTTTAAAAAAATAAAAACTCGAGACGAATATGAAATTTTCAAACATGTCATAAGTAGTTTCGATCAGATAGTCGATCTTATAGGTGAAGAAAAGATTAGTCTTGAAGATTACATTTTTACTTTTAAAACACTACTTAAAAAAGTTTCTAGAAAAAACTGTCAAAATTATGGTCAAGTACGGATAACTGAACCGGAAAAACTGGGGTTTAGATCATATAAAGTTTTATTTGTAGCCGGCGCCATTGATTCTGAGTTTCCAAAAAAATGCGACGATTTTTCTATTTTTTTGAAAGATGAACAAAAAGAACTTTCAAAAATAGGTTTGGATATTTTTGAAACTTTGCAAGAAACATATGATAAAGAAGATTATTTAGTAAAAAAAACTTTGAATATCTGTAGTCAAAAACTTTTTATTAGTTTTTATAAAAAAGATATATTTTTTAAAAAAAAGATAGAATCAAGTATTGTTTTTGATATCTTGTCGAGATTTAGTAAGCTCAGAATTCTAGATTTGACGAGAAAAAGAATTGATGAACAAATTTTTATAAACTCAGAAAAAATTACAAATCTCAACAGTTTTTCAAATGAAATTTCGAAAGAAAATTCTTTAACTGCGGGATTTTTAGAGAAAAATTTGAAAATTCCTATCAATTTTTCTGCTACTGGAATCGAAGAATACTATAGCTGTGCTTTCAAATACTTTTGTCATCGCATATTAAAGTTGAGTCAAAGGCGTAGATATGACTTTGATGCTGTTGAACGTGGAGCGTTTATTCATTTTCTTATGGAAAATGTTTTTAAAGAATTTTCTTTAAAAGACCTTTTTGATATGAATCTTATCGACAGATTAAAAGTCTTAAAATTTTTGAGTGCTAAATATATATCTTTAAAATTTGCTAAAGAAAAATTTTATTCTGAAAGGGTCAAATTTTTATTTTCAAAAATAGAAAAACTTGCCCATATTTTATTAGAACATGTTATTAGAGAACTTAAGCAGAGTGAATTTAAACCCAAGGGATTTGAAATAGATTTGTCCAAAAAAGATAATAAATTTGGACTAAAACCTATCGAAGTTCGTAATAAAAGTGGTAAAATTTTGGCTCTTGTTATCGGAAAAATCGATAGAATAGATGTTGTAACAAAAGATAACAAAGATTATTTTAGAATAATTGATTACAAGCTTTCAAAAAAAGATTTTAGTATTTCTGATATAGAACTTGGTTTAAATATGCAAGCACTGATATATCTTTTAGCAATAACTGAAAACGTAAAAAACGCTGTTCCTGCTGGTGCTTTTTATCTTGGATGTTCTGTAAAATTTATTAGTAAAAGTAGAAATATGTCTAAAAAAATCATAGAAAGCAAAATGCAAAAAAATTTTAAATTAATTGGCGCCATATTAGGTAAGACTAGCGTAATAATCGCTATGGATAGTGGTGGAGATGGAACTTTTGTACAGACAAAAATAAAAAACGGAAAGCCTCACGGTGGAACTTTAATCGGATCTGAAAGAGAGATGAAAAAAATTTTAGAATATGTAAAAAATAAAGTTTTACAAGCTTCAGAAGATTTACTTTTAAAGGAAATAAGACCTAATCCCGTTTCCAAAAAAAAAGAGATAACTTGTAATTTTTGTGAATATTCGCCGATATGTAAATATAAAAGATAAACAAAAACTTAAGAGATAATTGATTAAAGAAACACAGCATAACCCACCTTTTAAACTTCAATCCTTTAGTTTTCCACAAATTTAGTCATAGTTGTTGATAACTTTTTGTTTTAGCAAAACTTAACCTAAGCTAATAAATTTTTCTTGTTACGTAACTTTCAAACCCCAACAACAAAAACACCCCCAATTCCCATAAGGGGTTTGGGGTGTTTTTAGTTTTCATACTCTTATCTACTAATTTTTAACCAAACAAATTATCTCACTTTGTTCTTTATTAGGTTTACTAATAATATAAATTTCGATTCCGTTAATTTTAACTTTAGATTTTTGTTTAGTTTTTATATTTTTATCTAGTTCAAAAAGTAAAGCAGATACTCTATATTTACGACTGCTGATTATCTTGTATTTAGCTTAATTATTATTTTTAGTAAGTTTACTATCAAAAACTGCTTTCATATTATTAAGCTGCTAGAGTGTGCAGTC
>JAIRLJ010000022.1 GCA_031259495.1 Oscillospiraceae bacterium
CTAATGAAGAGCAAAGCGAGATAATTTGTTTGGTTAAAAATTAGTAGATAAGAGTATGAAAACTAAAAACACCCCAAAATCCTTATGGGAATTGGGGGTGTTTTTGTTGTTGGGGTTTGAAAGTTCTATTAGTAAAGTTCTCATTTTTCTGTTTGCTTGACTTGATATTTGGAGCCATGTTAGCATGAGTGCGCACTGGGAGGCTTTATGGAGAAGTACTCAAGTGGTTGAAGAGGCGCCCCTGCTAAGGGTGTAGGTCGGGAAACCGGCGCGAGGGTTCGAATCTCTCCTTCTCCGCCATGTATTTCGTAAGATTATTTCTATCTCGTTTTTCACTGCTATTTTTTTTGTGATCAGATCGGTTTAATTTTGATTGGTTTTTGATTTTAGAGTTTTTATTGCTTTGGCGTGTTTGTTAGTTGAATATTCTAAAACAAGGGGTGTTTCTGTGCTGGATAAGACTGTAGTTTTTTCACTTGAAAATGAAGTCAACCAAGAAATAAGAAAAACAATGGTTAGAGTTTATAAGGCTTTGGATGAAAAAGGATATAACCCAGTAAATCAGATTGTTGGGTATATACTTTCGGAGGATCCTACTTATATTACAACTTTTAAGAATGCCAGAAACCTTATCAGCAAAATTGATCGTGATGAGCTTTTGCGTTTACTTGTAAAGAAGTTTTTATCTTGTTAATTGGCTAGAACTTAATTGATATTTTGCTTTTTTGTTTATTGGATTTGTTTTATTGCTAGGTGATTTTTTATTTTAAAAATTAATAAATTAGTTGTATAGGTTCTTCTTTTGGAATTAGAAGGGGTTTGGTTGTGGATTTTTCTGAAATTTTAAAGTCTGCTCTGTTAGGTATAGTTCAAGGAATAACTGAATGGTTGCCAATAAGCAGTACTGGACATTTAATAATACTTAAAAATTTTTTACAGCTAAGAGTCAGCGAAAGCTTTTGGAACTTATTCTTGGTTGTGGTCCAATTGGGATCTGTTTTAGCTGTAATAAATCTCTATTTTAAAAAATTAAATCCGTTTGATTATAAAAAAAGTAGCAGTGAAAAGCGAGAAAGCTTGAACCTTTGGTGTAAGGTTATTGTTGGTTCTGTGCCTGTGGCTATTTTTGGTTTTTTTTTAGACAATTTAATTAAAAATATAACTTCTAATTCCAAAATAAGCATTGCAATAGTAGCGTTAACTTTAATTGTTTATGGAATAATTTTTATTTTAATAGAGAGAGAAAAAGTTTCACCAATTATTAGAAATTTTAAAAATTTGAGTTATAGACATGCATTTTTAGTAGGTTGTTTTGAAGTACTTTCTTTAGTTCCAGGAACGTCACGCTCTGGTTCTACTATATTGGGAGCTATGTTTCTTGGTGCTTCGCGAACTCTTTCAGCAGAATTTTCTTTCTTTTTGTCTATTCCAGCTATGTTTGGTGCAAGCTTTATACGGTTATTTAAATATATTTTAGTTTACGGTTTTAGTTTTACTTCTCTTGAATTGCTTATTCTTTTAGCTGGCACCTTAATGGCGTATATAATTTCGATTTTTGCAATAAAATTTTTAACTAGTTATATCAAGAAAAAGTCTTTTAAAATTTTCGGTGTCTACAGAATAATGCTTGGTTTGGCTTTAGTGTTATATTTATTTTTTTAAAAGTAATATTTTTTTTTGGAAAGAAGGGATTTAATGGAGTATTCAGAAAACGTTTCGAATATGTGTACAGTGTGTAAATGCAGAAATCATGGGCCTTCGGCAATTCCACAGGAAGGTCAGTGGACCAAGTGTTTCGATATAAAAAATATAAATGGATTTTCTCACGGAATTGGTTGGTGCGCACCTCAACAGGGAGCATGTAAACTAACTTTGAATGTAAAGAACGGAATTATCGAAGAAACTTTGATTGAAACTGTAGGATGTTCTGGTATGACACATTCTGCTGCTATGGCCGCAGAAATTTTACCAGGAAATACCATTATAGAAGCATTAAATCAAGATCTTGTTTGTGATTCTATAAACGTTGCTATGCGAGAAATTTTCAAGCAATTTATTTATGGAAGAACACAAACTGCATTTACAAAAAATGGCCTTCCTATAGGTTCTGGACTTGAGGATTTGGGGAAAGAATTGCGATCGCAAGTGGGCACAATGTACTCAACAAAAGAAAAAGGTGTGCGTTATCTTGAAATTGCTGAAGGCTATATTACGAGACTTGCGCTAGATGAAAATAGTGAAATAATAGGATACGAATTTCTAAGAGTTGGAGATATGTTGAAGAAAATTAAAAATTCTGTTGATATAGAAATTGCTTACAAAGAAAGCATGGGGAAATATGGAAGATTTGATGAAGCTGTCAAATGTATAGATCCTAGATCAGAGTAAATTATGACAAAAGGAGATTTTTTAATTGCCTGAGACTTTAGAGTTTGAAAAAAAAGAAAAAAGATCAACACAAAAACTAACATACATAAAAAAAATACTTTCAGAAAATAATATAAAAGATTTTGATGAAATTTTTGAGTTGTGCAAAACAAAGAATATTAATCCAAAAAAGATCGTAAAAAGTGTACAACCTATATGTTTTGATGATGCTGTTTTGGCATTTGCACTTGGTGCTGCTATTGCAATTAAAAAAAATGTTAAGACTGCGGAAGAAGCAGCTAAATTTATTGGGATAGGTTTGCAAGCATTTTGTATTTCTGGATCAGTAGCGGATCAAAGAAAAGTAGGTATTGGACATGGGAATCTTGCTAGTATGCTTCTCAATGAAGAGACGCAATGCTTTGCATTTTTAGCAGGACATGAGTCTTTTGCTGCAGCTGAAGGGGCAATTTGCATAGCTGATTCGGCCAATAAAGCACGTAAAGCTCCACTGAAAGTTGTACTAAACGGTTTAGGAAAAAGTGCAGCCTATATAATTTCTAGAATAAACGGCTTTACTTATGTTGAGACACAGTTTGAGCATGCTAGTTGTATTTTAAAGATTACAGACCAAATTAGATTTTCAGATTCTAATAGAAGCTTGATTAGGTGTTATGGATGTGATGATGCTGAAGAAGGATTGGCTGTTATGAAGTTGGAAGAAGTAGACGTATCTATAACAGGTAATTCTACAAATCCTGTGCGATTTCAACATTTAGTTGCAGGAGCTTATAAAAAATTTACGCAAAATACTAAAAAGAAATATTTTTCTGTGGCTTCTGGTGGAGGTACAGGCAGGACTCTCCATCCAGATAACGTAGCAGCTGGCCCGGCTTCTTATGGATTAACTGATTCCATGGGGCGAATGCACGCAGACGCACAGTTTGCAGGTTCTTCTTCTGTACCTGCACACGTGAAAATGATGGGATTTATAGGTATGGGAAACAACCCAATAGTTGGAGCAACAGTTGCTTTAGCTGTGGCGGTTAGTTCTTGAATCTTTATTAAGAAATTGTTAGACGTATACAGCACTTAGCTACGAGTCTTTCAACGTTTATTATTATTGAAATAGCGAAAGTGATCTAATAAAAAATTTGATTTCGGGAGTTTAACAGCGCCAACTGGATCGTACCCTCCATTTGAAAGTGGAGAGCAGCGCAATAGCCTAAAGATCGCCAAGACCGAGCCCTTTAAAAAACCGAAAGTTTCTAGGGATTCCCTTGTATAAGTAGAACACGTAGGATGAAATTTACAACATGGAGTTTTCTTTTTTGAAGAAATATTATTTTGATAAAATTCAATTAATTTTATTATTAAATGCTTCATTTTTTATAACTCCAAGTTTTTTAAGATGTTCATGCATACATGTAGCGATATCATAGGATTTTGCTTTATAAGTACAAGATCTAGCCACGAAAACAATATCATATCCATTTTTTACACAACATAAGAGTTTGCGGTAGGCTTCTTTTATTGTTCGGCGCGAGCGATTTCTTATTACAGCACCGCCTATTTTTTTACTAGTAGTTATGCCAATCCTAGGTTCAGATTCTGTTCGCTTATTCAAAACATATGTTACAAGAACATCAGAAGCCTGAAATTTACCTTTTCTGTATAACTTGCAAAAATCTGAGTTTCTATTCAAAACCTGAATTTTAGTAATCTTATTACGCAAGCTTTGTGTATATCCTCCCGTAAAACAAAAAAACAAAGGCTTTATTTTGTTACAAACCTCGAGCACTGATTCTAGTTTAGATAGAGTATTTGTGTCAATTTTGCGAACATATCTGGCGACAGCATAATATCTTTGTTACAGCTAAACAAGTGTTTTACATAACAGTTTAATCTGTGTTAGAATCCAGCTCGTGGCTTTGAAGCAGTTGGGAGAGAAATTGTAATGAGAAGACGTGACGAAAGAAGACAAGCTTTTTTATTACTTTTTGAAAACAGTTTTCATGGTTATGGCTTAGCTGAAATTATTAAAATAAAAAAAGTTTTTAAAGATTCGAATATTTGCGAGTTTGCTAAGGTTATATTTTTTGGCGTAAATAAGCATAAAGATGAAATCGAGAAAATGATATGTGAAAATAGTACTTTTTGGAAAAAAGATAGGCTTTCGCGTGTAGCTTTGTGCTTACTAAAAATTGCCATTTTCGAAATGCTCTATAACAACTTGCCAGAAAGCATAGCGATAAATGAAGCGGTAGATTTAGCAAAAGAATATGGAACAGATGGTGATTGGTCCTTTGTAAATGGAGTTTTAAGTACAGTTGGCAAGATGCTAAAAAGGGATAATGCTAATGCAAGCTGCAAAGGTTAGTGTTTTTACAGTTTCAGATTTAAATTTTCTATCAAAAAGCGCTTTGGAACAGTGTGAATATTTGCAAAATGTTTTGGTAGAAGGGGAGGTTTCTAATTTTAAAGACCACTATATTTCTGGGCATTTTTATTTTTCTTTAAAAGATGATAAGTCTGTTGTGAAGTGTGTAATGTTTTCAGATTTTTCAAAAAATCTTAGATTTACTCTTAAAAATGGCATGAAAGTTATTTTAAGAGGTAGAGTTTCTATTTACGAAGCAACTGGTTTGTATCAAATTTATGTTGAAGATATATGTTCTGATGGTACAGGTTCATTGCAATTGGCCTTCGATGAATTGAAAAAAAAATTATCTTTTGAAGGCTTATTTTTACAAGAAAATAAAAAAGAAATTCCCAGTTTTCCGAAAAAAATAGGAATTCTTACTTCAAAAACTGGTTCTGTTTTGTATGATATCTTAAACGTATTAAAGCGACGTTATCCAGTTGCAGAAATTTTATTTTACCCTGTGTCGGTGCAAGGTTCTGGCAGCGCTGAAATCATTTCTAAAACTCTTTTAAAAATCAGTAAGAACAATGATGTGGATGTAGTAATAATAGGACGCGGCGGAGGAAGCTTAGAAGATCTTTGGACTTTTAATGAAGAAATTCTCGCAAGGGCAGTTTTTGCGTGTAAAATACCTGTAATTTCAGCTGTTGGACATGAAACGGATTTTACAATATGTGATTTTGTAGCAGACTTACGTGCACCAACACCATCTGTAGCTGCGGAACTAGCTACTCCTGAAGTCGGTGAAATTATTTTAAAAATAAAATATTTATTTGATTGTTTAAAAAATGGCATGTTAGCTTCTATAAGAGCAAAAGAAGAAAAAGTAAGATTTTTTGAAGGAGAAAAGTTTTCGAATAATTTTATTTTTAAGTTACAGGAAAAATTGATAAAGCTCGATTTTTTAAAAAATAAAATTCAAAGCATTGTAAGAGATAAGTTTTTGTTTGCTAGAGAGAATTTTGTAAAGGTTTCTGTTGCTATAGATAGTTTTTCTCCTTTTAGAATTTTGGTATCTGGTTATATAATTGCACTAAAGAAAGATAAAAATATAAAGAGTATAGAAGAAATAATTCCGGGCGACAGATTGATGCTTCGTTTTTTTGATGGTATTGCCGATTGTTCTATTATTTCTTCAAAAAGAGTTTGTAAAATCGGGAGAAAATCAGATGCCAAATATTTCATTTGAAGAATCTATAAAAAAATTAGAAGATATAGCTTTAAAACTACAAAACCCAGATATCAATCTTCAAGAATCGATAAAGCTTTATGAGGAAGGTTCGAAACTTGCTGTTAAATGTTATTCTATACTTAAAAAAGCTGAACAAAAAATTAAAACTATAGAAATTTCAAAAGAAGAAATATAAATATTTACAATGCATAGAGTTTTAGAATATAAAAAAATAAAATTTTAGAATAGAGTTTTAAAAATATAAAAAAATAAAATTACAAAGATTTCAAAAAGGTTAAATAAACTTTTGCTTAAAAAATTATATGAGAAAAAAAGTAGTAATAAAAAAAATGTTGATAAGATCAGAGAAAGTTTATTTAAGTTTTTGCCGAAAGAAAATGAATGTTGTAGGCTTTTAATCGATGCTATGAATTACAGTCTTATTCCTGGTGGTAAGTATGTTCGATCTCTTTTGCTGCTTGAATTTCTCAAGCTTTTTGATAAGGAGGAAAATTTAGGTTTACCGTTTGCGGCTGCAATAGAAATGGTTCATACTTATTCGCTTATTCACGACGATCTTCCTTGTATGGATAATGCTGATTTAAGAAGAGGCAAGGCTTCAAATCATAAAAGGTTTTCTGAAAGTACGGCTTTATTAGCTGGTGACGCACTTTTAACATTAGCATTCGAAACTTGTTTATCTGCAAGTTGTAAAAGTGAAAAAATTTTAGAATGCACAAAAGTTTTGTTAGATGCTGCAGGACCAAGAGGGTTGATATCTGGTCAAATTTTAGATTTAGCTTTTGAAAGTAAAACCATAAATGCTGGTTTTTTAAAGAAAATAAACAATCTTAAAACTGGAAGACTTATATCTGCTGCATGTAAGATAGGTGCTATCTTATCAGAGGCTAACAGAATGGAGATAAGTGCAAGTCAAATTTATGGTGAAAAAATTGGTCTTGCGTTTCAAATAGTTGATGATATTCTAGATGTTGTGTCTAATGAGCGAAATTTAGGAAAATCTACAAATTTAGACAAAAAGAATTCGAAAACTACTTTTGTAACTCTTTTAGGGGTTAAGAAATGTAAAGAGCTTGTTGTCGGTCTTACAAAAGAAGCTATCTTAGTGCTTGAAACTTTTAAAAAAAACACTATTAACTTAGAAAAGATTGCTATAGATTTAACAGTTAGAAGTAGATGAGGTTATAAAATATTTTTTTAATTAGTAATTATTTATCGAAGTGTTTTTGAATTTTAATAAACTATAAATTAAACTTTAGAGAAAATATGAAAATAAGCAATTTTGTTAAAATATTATTCATAGCACTATTTTTTGCATTTTTAATATCTTTTTTTGTAAATAGTAAGTTTTTTAATAAATTTTTAAAATTTAATAATACAAAGACTGAGTCTAAAGAAAAAAAGTTCGAAATAGAAAAAGATGATAGCTTTCGCGTATTTGATAAATCAAGTAACGAGATTTTAGATATTTCAAAAAAGGATTTTTTGATAGGCGTACTAGCTGCGGAAATGCCTGCAATATTCGAGGACGAAGCACTTAAAGCTCAAGTTGTAGCAAGTCATACTTATTTTATTAATTTAAAAGAAAATCAAAAAAAACATCCAGATGAAAAATTAAAAGGTGCAGATTTTGAAATTGATAGCAAAAATCATATTAATTACATAACGCTTGATGAATTAAAAAAAAAGTGGGGAAACAGTTTTGATACACACTATGAAAAATTTAAAAAAATTGTTGATTTGGTTGGAAATATTGTAATTTTGAACGAAGGTCAACCAATAGTAGCTGTTTATCATGCTCTTTCGAGCGGTTCAACAGAAAAATCGTCTGATGTATTTTTAGAAGACAAGCCATACTTAGTTCCGGTTCCTAGCCCATGGGACAAGTTAGATTCAAATTATCAAAGTTGTGTTGTGTTGGAAGAAGAAGAAATAAAAACTAAAATTCAAAAAGAAATACCTGATGTTAATTTGCCAAGTGAAAAAAAAGAATGGTTTAAAATAAAAGAAAGCTCCGATTCTGGCTTAATTAAAAAAGTATCCATAGGTAATAAAGAAATAAGGGGCTCGAAAATAAGGGAATTTTTTAATTTAAAATCACCTTGTTTTAGTGTAGATTACGAGGACGGCAAATTTGTATTTGTAACAAAAGGACACGGACACCTTGCTGGTATGAGTCAATGTGGTGCTCAAAGTATGGCAAAAGATGGTTGCAACTTTAAGGAAATATTGTCTCATTATTTTAGGGGTACAACTATAATGGAGCTGACATAAAAAACTTGAACTTCCTAGTTTGCTGGTTACAGAAATTAAAGATATTAAAAAGATTAATTTTTTTAAACTTAGACATTTTTATTGCTTGATTTGTTGAGTATAGGTTAAAAATTTTAATTTAAATTTTAAAAACTAAGTTATATGACAGTTTTTAGAAAGCTTTTTATAGATTTCAAAAAGGCTGTCCATTTTTATGTAAATTTGAAGAAAACGAAAGTGCAGAAATATGATATGTGCTCAAGTATCGCTGTTTTTAGAAGGCTACAAAAAAAGTAAGATCTCTCAAAAATTATTATCAATTTAGATTAATCAAATAAATTATGTTTTTTATGAATAAAAGCCAAAGCTTTTGGAAGAATATTGAATGTACCATACTGTGTGCTCCTAAATAATAAGGAGGATAAAATGTCAGAAGCGGCGGTTATAGCATTTCATAACGCTATAAAAAAAAATTCAAGAATAAAAAAAGAGATAATTGCCATTAGAAAAAATTATCCCAAAAAGAAACTTTCTTCTCAGGATACTTATGAAATTTTAACACAAGAAATAATACCGTTAGCTAAAAAATACAACTATATTTTTAGTTTTGATGATTATATTGATTGCCAATTAAAAGAAGAATATGGTTCGTTAAGCGATGAAGATTTATTTAATATAAGCGGAGGTTCGATTTTTAAAGAACTAGGTTTTGCGTCTGCAGCATCGATGCTTTCTTTAACAGATAATCAAATGAAAGATATTTGATTATCTAGAGTTTCTCTGTATTCAAAATCTCCTATAAAATTTTATTTTATTTTTATTTTTAAAAATATAATCTTAGATTTTTTTGTTTTTTAAAAAATTTATTAATAATATTAATTTTTCTGCCAATAATGGAGTTGAAGATCTTTATTTTTAGAATCTGTATTTAAAGTTTTTGGAGATTTTTTTAGGAAGAAATTCAAATGAAAAAAATTAAAGTACTTGCAAAAAAAGAAAAATTAGATGAAGTTCTGGGTTTTTGTCATGAAATTTTAGAAAAGAACGGGTGCGACAAAAAAACTATCTTGTCTATTGATCTTGTTATAGAAGAGATCTTTGTAAATATCGCATCGTATGCTTACGGAGAAAAAGAAGAAGAAGTAGACATAATGTGTGATGTAACCGAAAATCCAAAAACTTTTGTTATGGAGTTTATTGACGGTGGAGTAGAGTTTGATCCTTTAAAGAAGAAAGATCCGAATCTTGGTTTAAAAGCTGACGAAAGAAAAATAGGAGGACTTGGTATTTTTCTTTCTAAGAAGTTAACAGACAAGATTGAGTATTTCAGAAAAAATGGAGAAAACCATTTAGCATTTCAAAAAAAAATTAACTAATTTTGGAGAAGGAGGGGTAGTGGATATTATCAAAAAACGAGAAGAAGATACGCTGAATGTTGCATTAAAAAAAAGATCGGAGACAAATACGACTACACAATTAGAAAAAAGCTGGAATCAAAACTTGATGAGTCCGCAAAAAATTTGAATTTTGTTTTTAGTGAATTGTTTTATGTAAGTAAGAGTGATTTAAGTGTCATTTTAAAAACATAAAAAAACAAACAAACCGATGTTTTAAAAAAATAATTAATTTTAAGGGAGAAAAAATGGATATTGTCAAAAACCAAGAGGGAGATACGTTGAGTATCACATTAAAGGGAAGGTTGGATACAAATACGGCTCCACAATTAGAGAAAGAGTTGGAATCAAGTCTTAATGAGTCCACCAAAAATTTGAACTTTGATTTTAAGGAACTTGTTTATGTGAGTAGTGCTGGTTTACGCGTTATTTTAAGTGCGCAAAAAAAAATAGATAAAATATCTGGAAAAATGAAAATAAAAAATTCTAGTAGCAATATTAAAGAAGTTTTTGAAGTAACGGGATTCACTGATATTTTAACTTTAGAATAAAGGAGAAAATTATGGCTAAAAAAAATGAAATATTTAGAAAATCAAGTCTCGAAAGAATTTCGTCACCAGAAAAATTAAATGAGTATATAAAAGTGTCAAATCCAGGAATTTGGATGGTTTTAGTAGCACTTTTTGTAATGTTGGCGGTAGCAGTTATATGGTCAGTGGTTGTTTCTTTACCAACGACCATAACATCCGATGGTGTTTTTTCAGGAAAAACATTTGGAGATAAAGAAATAACGCATATCAGGTGTTATTTGAGCACAGATACAATTACAGGTACTAGTGCGGATGCACAGAAAGATCAAATGCAAACAGGTCAGTCTGCAAAAAAAACAGTAAAAGAAGGACAAAAGGTCGAAATATTACCTGCAGGGACTAATTACAAGAAAGACGGCAGTATCACAGGCGTAGTGGAATATGTAAGCAAGACTCCACTTGCGTACAAAGATGTTGCCGAGGCCCTAGAAAATGAAGCTCTCGCAACTCAAATTTACCCAAAAGAAGGTGCAGGGTATGAAGTTCTTATAAAAATGGACAAAAGTGGTTCATCTTTCAAGTGGTCAAAAGGAAAAACTCCATCAAATTTTAAAGTGATTTCAGGAGATTCTTGTTCTGTAAAAGTGTTTGTTGAAGAAGTAAAACCTCTCGACTTTCTAGTAAATTAATTTTCAAAAAGGAGTTCCAAACTTATGTCTAAGGTAGAAAAAGTTCCAGTTGTAATACAGATGGAAGCTCTTGAATGTGGAGCCGCGAGTCTTGATATGATACTTGCCTACTACGGAAAATGGGTACCACTTGAAAAGGTTAGAAGTGATTGTGGTGTTTCTCGCGATGGAAGCAACTTAAAGTACATGTGTATGGCGGCAAGATCTTACGGCCTTGAGCCAAAAGCATTCAAATGCGACCTTGGTGGTGTCAAAGAGTCAAAATTTCCTGCTATTATTCACTGGAATTTCAATCACTTTGTAGTTCTTAATGGATTTAAGGGCGACAACGCTATAATAAACGACCCAGCCAGAGGTACAGTTAAAGTGCCTATGAAAGAATTTGATGAATCATTTACTGGTGTGGTAGTTTCGTTTGAAAAAACGGACAAATTTAAGCCGGGTGGAAAACCAGACAGTGTATTAAATTTTGCTAAAAAGCGCCTTTCAGGAACAGCCGTTCCTTTTATTTTTGTAGTTGCCACTGGAATTCTAACGGCCATAGCAGGTCTGATATTACCAGCCTTTGCGCGTGTTTTTCAAGATAGAATATTAACTCGACAAAATTCAGATTGGTTAATACCATTTTTACTTGCATTTACTGCTGTTGTTACATTTCAGATTGTAGTTGTTTTTATAAACAAAGTCTACATGTTAAAAATACAAGGTAAACTTGCTATAGTTGCAAATTCTGGTTTTGTTTGGCATGTTTTAAGGTTGCCTATGAGTTTTTTCTCTCAAAGGATGGTAGGAGACGTTATTTCTCGTCAAGGCTCAAATGAAACCATTGCTGAAACTTTAATAAATCAACTTGCTCCTATACTTTTGAATATTGGAACTTTAATTTTTTACCTAGTAATTATGATTAAATATAATATTTGGCTGAGTTTGATAGGTATAGCAACGGCTATATTTGAGATGGTATTAGGCCAATATATGGCAAAAAAGCGCAATAATGTTCAAAGAATACAATCAAGAGATGTTGGTAAGGCATCTGCTGCTACGATGTCTGGTATAGAAATGATTGAAACAATAAAAGCTTCTGGTGCAGAAAACGGATTTTTTGGGCGTTGGTCTGGGTTTCAAGCCTCTCTTAATTCATCTGTAGTAAATTTTGAAAAGCTAAATCAACTTTTGGGAGCTATCACACAATTAGCATCAAGTCTTATTAATATTTTGATACAAATGATTGGTATTTATCTCGTGATGACAGATGAAAATTGGAGTACAGGTAAACTTCAGAGTTTCTTAGTGTTTCTCGCTTCATTTATGGGGCCTGTTACAAGTCTTATGAGCGTGATGCAAAGCTTTACTCAAATGAAAACTGATATGGAGAGAATTCAAGATGTTTTGAAATATAAACCAGATGTCAACTATGATATGGGACAAAATAAAGATAAACAATATAAAAAATTAACAGGAAATTTAGAGATAAAAGATTTAACTTTTGGTTACAACAAACTTGGTGATCCTCTTGTAGAAAATTTTAATCTTAGTTTAAAACAAGGTTCTAGAGTTGCCTTTGTAGGATTTTCTGGATGCGGAAAATCAACTCTTGCAAAACTTATATCTGGACTTTATAAACCTTGGTCTGGAGAAATAAAATTCGACGGACAGTCTATTCAAGAAATAGAGCGAGAAATCTTAACTGGATCTTTAGCAGTTGTTGATCAAGACATAGTACTTTTTTCTGATACAATCTCCAATAATATCAAGATGTGGGACAATTCTATTGAAGATTTTGAAATGATATTAGCTGCTAGAGATGCACAAATTCACGAGACTGTTCTTGAGAGAGAAAACGGTTATAATCACAGCTTTCTAGAGGGTGGGCAAGACTTTTCCGGAGGGCAAAAACAAAGGTTTGAAATAGCAAGAGTTTTAGCTCAAGATCCGACAATTATAGTACTTGATGAAGCAACAAGTGCGTTGGATGCTAAAACTGAGTACGAAGTAACAAGGGCTATAAAAGACAGAGGAATAACTTGTGTAATAGTTGCTCACAGATTATCTACAATAAGAGATTGTGATGAAATTGTTGTTATGGAAAAAGGTAAAGTAAAAGAACGTGGTACGCATGATGAACTTTATAAGTTGGGAGGGCTTTATTCAAAATTAATTTCAACTGAGTAAAGCTAAATTTTTAAAAAAGGAAGTGTAATAATGGGTTGGGTTGACGAACAAATAAAAAGTCGAATAAAAACCGACGAAAAAAATTTCGAAAATTCTATGATGGATCTTTCAAGTGTTGTGCTTGGTAAAAAAGCTATAGCCGCTAATCTCAATAATGAAAGACAAAAGACCGAAAATGCTATAGGCGAAATTTTAAAATACTACAAAATAGAAATAAAAGCTATACCTGAAGAAGTGAAATCATTTGATGAACAATTGGATTATGTATTAAGACCTACAGGAATAATGCGACGTAATATTAGGCTTGAAGGTAAGTGGTGGACAAATGCTGCCGGGCCTCTTCTTGGTCACACCGAGAAAGGTGACACAATAGCTCTTTTGCCAAATGGTGTAAGTGGATATCATTTTTTTGATTATGCTACCGGAAAAAAAATACCCTTATCTAGCAACACATCAAAACTACTACTTGCAGATGCTGTTTGTTTTTATAAACCTTTTCCTTTAAAGAAACTTACTATAAAAGATTTAATACTATTTACAATTTCTACACTTACAAAATCAGATATCGTAATGATAGCACTATCAACAATAGCTGTAACGTTTATAGGCATGTTAACACCAATGATCACCAAGTTACAGTATGAACAATTAGCGCCATCTAATAATACAAAGCTTATTTTGCCCGTAGCTTTTATTTTAATGGGTTCTGCTATTTCGACACAGCTTATAGGTATAACAAAAAATCTAATAATGAAAAGAGTTCAAATAAAAATGTCGATATATGTTGAAAGTGCAACAATGAGCCGTGTGATTTCACTTCCAGCTTCTTTTTTTAAGGCATATAGCGCAGGTGATCTAGCTACTCGTGTTTCTGGTATGCAACAACTTTGTATTACTTTAGTAGATGCGTTTTTATCAACAGGACTTTCATCTGTATTTTCGTTAGCTTATGTAAGTCAAATGATTTCTTACGGCCCTGCCATGGTTATACCTGGAGTCATAATAATAGTTTTGCAAGCAGCAGTTATGATTTTAGGAACATTTGTAGGACTTAAAAATGCAAGAAAAAGCACAAATGTAAACACTCATCTTAGCGGATTACTTTTTTCTCTTTTTAGCGGTATACAAAAAATAAAACTTGCTGGAGGAGAACGGCGCATGTTTGCTCAATGGGCAAATGCATATAAAGAGACAGCTATGCTTCAACATAATCCTCCAGTAATTACAAAAGTTTTACCTATTTTTTCAACAGTAGTAAGTTCCTTAAGTTCGCTGCTCTTTTATTATTCTGGAGGTGCTTCAGGAGTAACTCCAGCTAATTTTTTAGCGTTTCTTTCGGCGTTTTCAGCAGTCAGTGGTGTGATTTCACAGCTAATTGGTATGTCTACGCAATTTACGTTAATAAAGCCTACTTTAGAGTTGGTTGAGCCGATATTAAAAACAGAGCCAGAAATAAGCAAAAACAAAAAAATAATAACAAATATTTCGGGAAGTATAGATGTTCAACATATTTCTTTTAGCTATATAAAGAATGGTCCTAAAATTTTAAATGATATAAGTTTAAAAATAAGACCTGGGCAGTATGTAGCTATAGTAGGAACAACAGGATGTGGAAAGTCAACTTTGATGAGACTTTTACTTGGCTTTGAAAAACCGTCTTTGGGATCTATTTATTATGATGGTGTTGATATGAAAAAAATTGACATGCGTTCTTTAAGACAACATATAGGTGTTGTTATGCAAAATGGAAAATTATTTTCTGGAGATATTTACTCTAATATAGTTATTTCCGCACCACAATTAAATCTGGATGAAGCTTGGCATGCGGCAGAGCTTGCAGGAATTAAACAAGATATCGAAGATATGCCTATGGGTATGCACACACTTATAAGCGAAGGTTCTGGAGGAATTTCTGGTGGACAACGCCAAAGACTAATGATAGCACGCGCGATAGCACCAAAACCAAAAATTTTAATGTTGGATGAAGCAACGAGTGCGCTTGATAATATAACACAAAAACAAGTATCAAATTCTTTGGAGTCTTTGAAAAGTACAAGAATCGTAATTGCTCACAGGCTATCTACTATAAAACACTGTGACAGAATTATTATGCTCGACAAAGGAAAAATAGTGGAAGATGGTAATTATGAGGAACTTATTAAGATAAAGGGAAAATTTGCAGAACTTGTAGAAAGGCAAAGAGTAGATAGTAAAAAAGAAGATTCTGCGTTAACGGCACAACCAACAGCTACCGGAACTTTCCCACCAGAACCCAAACCACCAACAGGAACTACTCCTACAACAGGAACTATTCCTCCAACAAAACCTAACGTACCGACAGAAACTCCACCAACAGAACCTGAAGCACCATAAGAATAATTATAATTATGTTTACTATTCTTTAGAACAATTTCGAGATACATGCCATTTTCGATAAGACTTGAAATTTGTATCAGACTCAACATAATTTTTTCAAAAAATATTATAGAAAAGCCTATTATGTTCTTTTTTTGTATTTTCTATATTTTTTTATATTGTTTCTTTTGATTGTTCTTTTTCTCTGATAAAGAATGTTCACAGTTATATATATGCCTAAAATTATTGTACTTATACTAGATAAAATTATAAATAAAGGAGAAGAAATAAAATCCCTGATTCTAAAACCAATATAAATAAATTTGCTTTGTTCAATTGTGGTCATTGCTACAACATCTACAGTTGCGATAACCTGATTCGCATAGCTTAGAGTTGCAGAGCCAATCCTTTCTCCCGCCTTTATGGGAGCATCTACAGCATCTATCTCGTCAATTTTTATATTAATACTTTCTTTATTTAAAGTTTTTGGTAGTAAACAACGTACACTTTCAGCTGGAACAAGACCTAGCCGATCTTGCTTACTTGCATAATTAACTTTTACCTCACCTATAAGTTGTTTTTTATCAACCACTTCAATCCAGCCTAAATAATTAAATGCCCATTCAAATAAATCTATTGTTTCTGATACACATTTTCTTTCTCTTGATTTGTCACCTAAAACAACACAAATATATTTTTCTCCATTTTTTTCAGCAGATGTAGCAAGACATTTTCCGGCTTCGTCGGTATAACCAGTTTTGCCGCCAGTTGCATAAGGGTAATACTGTCCTGAGGAACGGGTTTTATCTATTATGATATTTGTGGTAGGTATCGAAGTTGTTTTATCTTCATCTCTTAAACATACTTCTGTTTTTTTGACAATTTCTTGAAACAAAGGATTTGCTGTTGCAAAATTTAAAATTTTAGCTAAGTCCCGTGCTGTAGTATAATGGTTATCTTCGTGTAGTCCGTGGACATTAACGAAATGGGTATCCTCGCAGCCAAGCTCATACGCTTTTTCGTTCATTTTTTGCACAAAAGAATCGATATTCCCCAAATGATCAGCCAAAACTAAGGCTGCATCGTTTCCAGAAGCAACTATCATAAACTCTAAGAGTTTTTTTACTGTAAAAACATCGTTTTCCTTTATGCCAACTACGGAGCTATCTGTACCTTCCAATTGCCTTAAAATTCCCTTAGGCACTTTAACCTTAGCGTTAAGATCATTCCAATTCTCAACAACAATCATAAACGTCATTATTTTAGTAGTAGACGCTGGGAACATTCTTTTGTCAGAATTTTTTCCAAAAACTTCTCTAAAACCATTATCTACATTTACTAAAATAGCTGATTCAGAAGTAATATTTACGTTTGCAGTGAATGAACTCTTTTTAAATTTTGAGGAGTCAAAAATAAATAACGGGAAAAATAAAATCCAGCACAAAAGTTTGACTAAATTTTTTTTACTCATAAAGGTCATAAAATCCACCTATTTTTCATCTATTTTATTTATTTTTTTACCTAGAATATAGGTCATAATTCTTAAGATAAGATCAATTAGAAACTATCGCTTGATTATATAACAAATATCTATTCTAAAAAACTTTAAAATAAAACTTTAAACTTCCATAATATGTGACTAATTAAATTCTATATTTTTGGTGTTTAGATTAAACCTAACTTTTACACTAGACCTCTTGCGAAACTAATCAAAAAATAAAATTAAAGTTGTAATTTACATTTTTTTGAGTCGAAACTATTTAAAATTTTAGAAATATTTTATTTTTTGTGAATATTTCGCCTCTAATAGGGCAAAAATGATGCTGGAGGTGTAAATAAAAACATGAAAGAAGAAAATAATCAAGAAACACAAGGGAAAAAAAAGTTTAAAACTACAAAAGGTTTTTATATCGCTGTTGCAGTTTGTTTGTTAGTTATAGGAGGTGCTACTTTTAGTACTTTTTTAAGTGTGAGAAATCTTGTTTCTCCACAAGATTCTATAAATTTAAAATTGCCAGAAAAAAATCAAGAAAACGTAACAAATTCGCAAACTGATGAAAGCCGACAAGAAGATAATGCATCAAAGGAGGCTGGAGCTCAACCTAGGAAACATCATAGGAGCAAGGAAGACAAAAAAGACGTCCCAGCAGCTCCTCGCAATAACGATCATGTTGAAAGACCAAAGTCTGATTTTAAACAATCAGCCGAGGTTGCAGTTGGTAGAAAGCCAGATGATGGACTTGTTGACTATCCTGTTTCTAAAAATGTCATAAAACCTTTTAGTGATGCGCCAATACATTCAAAGACTATGTTAGACTGGCGGACTCACAATGGCATTGATTTAGAAGCAGAAAAAGCAAGTGACGTAAAGACAATAGCAAATGGAAAAGTTCGGAGTATTTCAAAAGATGAAATAATGGGAATAACCGTTGTTATTGAACATCCAAATGGAGTATTAGCTTATTATTCTGGTTTGGACGAAAATACAGATTTAAAAGAGGGAAGCCAAGTAAAACTTGGGCAAAAAATCGGAACTGTTGGTGTAATTCCTTCAGAATCAGAAGATAAATCCCATATTCACCTTGGAATACAAAAAGACGGGAAGTGGATAAATCCTATAGATATTTTAGGTAGCTAGGTTAAATATTTGATACTGCAGAACTTCACAAGAATCGTAAATTTGTAATTTGTATTATATGTTGAAGTTAAAAAAACAATTGATATCAGCGCAATTAAAGTGTTTTGCAAGTAATTACCAATATGCTTGCGGTGCTACTAAGACTTGAAAAATATCTGACAAAAGGCTTGCCGTAGTTGGAGGTAGATTTGAGATATTCTAGAATAAAAATCTGTGATATAGATACTAAAAATCTTAAAGTGATGAGTGAAAAAGAAAGGACTAAGCTCTTTAAAAAATTAAAAGAAAGTTCTGTAGAAATTCAGAGAAAAAAGATAAAGGACAAACTTATGATCGGAAATTTAAAGCTTGCTTTAAGTACCGTTCAAAAATTTTCCAACAGAAGGGAAACTTCTGAAGATATTTTTCAAGTTGCATGTATAGGTTTAATAAAAGCTATAGAAAAGTTCGATATAGATCTCGGGACAAGATTTTCTACTTACGCAATTCCTATGATGATGGGTGAAATAAAAAGACATTTAAGAGACAATAATCCAATGCGAGTAAGTCGAATTATGAGAAATATAGCATATAAAGCTTTAATTGAAAAAGAAAACATGACTCAGGAGGAAAAAAAAGAGCCTACTATTAAAGAATTAGCCAGAAATCTTAAAATAGATCCCGAAAAACTAGCGTTAGCACTCGAGTCTGTTATTTCTCCCATTTCTATATTCGAACCTACTGTTACTGTAGGAAAAGAAACATTATATTTGATAGATCAAATAAAAGATCCAGACAGTGATAGTGGCTGGATAAATCAACTTGCTATGCATCAATCTGTAAATAAGCTCAACATAAAACAAAAAATTGTTTTGTCTTTAAGATTTTTTAGAGGTAAAACACAGTCGGAAATTGCTAAAGAAATGAATGTCAGCCAAGCACAGGTCTCAAGACTTGAAAAAATTGCTATAAAGAAAATAACGGGTTTACCTAAGTTACATAAGAGAAGAAGAGTTTGAAAATTTAATTACGTTTTCATAAATAATCTGCATTCTTAAGTCATCATAATGATGATCCAATTTTTGCTAGATAGTCTACTAATGTATTAATATTACAGTATAATCTAACGAAAAATATCAGACATTATTTTTTCACGAGATAGTCTACAATCTGAACTTAAAAAGCCGCTTAAGCCAGGTGACATATGGATTCGAGGGAGTTTAGGGCTTTGAAAGTTACGCTATAAAAATAAAGGCGTCTATTTGGTGTGTTGATTTAAGAGTTGTTCGGATTTCAAGAGAAAATGTGTTTATGTGTTGAGATTGGGTGCTGTCTTATAAAATTCTTTTGCATAATGGTTACCTGCACGTATTTTATGTGCTTGTGCAAGCGTTAATGATCTCAATCCGCCACCTAGCAGAAACCCGCCGACGACAGAAGTTTGTAGCATCTCCGAACAGCCTTCTGCTGATGACTCAATTCCACTTTTTATAAAATCTAATGAGGTTCGTACGAGAGTTGTATCAACAGGGTTAGCAGCTACTGCTAATGCGCCAACAACCGTTTTGCCTATTCCGATTAAATCTTTTAACAATCCTCTCCAAAATTTTGGAACTTCTTTCTGCTGCTCTTGTCGAGTTTGAGGTGGCTCTCTAGGAGGATCGTGACCACGACTGTGTTCTTGAATTTTTCTTGTCATTTCTTGTTGAAATGCTATTGTTTTTTGTTTTTTCCTTTGAAAAAATTGCACTTCCTGTTTTTCTTTAATTGCTGTTTCTGTTGCTATATGCTCAATGTATTCTCTTTTAAGCTGTTGTGGCAAATACTTAAGATTACTCATAAAATCTTTTGTATTTTCACCGCAACTCTGCACATATTTTTGGAAATGTCTGTTTTGGAAAATTCTGTTGAAATGGTCGATAATTGTCTCTTCTTCTCTTTTTTTATATAAGAGTTCATGAATTTCTTTATCTATACCAGTTTTCTTTGCTAAATGTAACACAATGTCTTTTGGGCCGTAACAGTTTTTCGGAAAATATTCATTTATTTTACCTAAAAACTGCCTATACTCATCTTCACAAAATCTAATATCTCTGGAATTTTCTTCTTTATCTAGTTGAGTAAAAAAATTTCCCCAGGAAGTTAAAAGCATATTTGATAATAAACTGGTACAATTTTGAATTTCTATAGAACTAAATATTTTTTCTGGCCAATAAAAATCGTCAACCACAGTTGAAGCATTCATGCGCAGAGTATCTTCTGCCTGTGTTCCAAATTGATATTCGATATGTTTGAACTCCTTAGAAGTTTTAAGTAGCCAGGGCCAATGTTTTAGACATTTAGTTGAGAAGTTGGTTTGAAGTTTAAAAAGATTAAAAGTATTGCTTTCAAGGCTACTAATTTCACTAAAACTAGAGTTTCCAGTTTCATCTATATAAACAGTAGCTGTACCCGGCTGTCCCTGTCGACCTGCTCGTCCTATAGTTTGTATTAACGTTCTTTCCCTAAGTGGAAGTTTGGAAATTATAACGTGCAATCCTCCGTTTTTTAAAGCAAGTGATGTAAGTTTTATATCAGTACCTCTACCGGCAGCGATGGTAGCGACTGTCAAAGAAGACTCTAAACCAGCGTTTTCAATAGCTTTTTTATCTTTTTTTGGTTTAATACCCTGTATAAGTTTGGCCTGTGGGAAATAGCGCGAGCAAAAATCATTAGTGGAACGAACAGAATCAAGAATAACAAGTACAGGGCGACCCTCAGAAATTTTTTGACGGGTTTCAGCTGCAATTAGTTCAAATAGATCATCACGTTGTGATAAATAATTTCTATCTTCTATTCTTACTTTAGACTGCCAATTTGTTGGAACTTTAAAAACCTCGACATTATAATGTCTTCTAAAAAGTTCGTGTTCGTGTTCTGAACCTATTGTGCCTGTTACACCGCAAAGATTTTTATACATGTTAAAAAATACCAGTTGTGAAACTGCACACCTAGTGACACTTGAGCTTCTAAATTTTAACCCTTCTTTTATTTCAATCATTTCATGGATGTATGCATTCCAGCGACTTGCCCGTTTTATAAATCCAGTATTTTCATCTATGATTTGTGCTTTTTTAGCTCCTTTAAAAGAACATGTTTCGCCAACAGAGATTCGATCGTTTTTAAGCACATAATCAACATCTCGCACTTTTATTCTTGCTTCATTGGCAGCAGTAATCAAAAGTTCGACATCTTTGTCTAAAAATTTAGCGTCCGGAAAACTTTGTTGAAGTTTTAATTTAATATAATCGCTTGGACAATTTTGACTTGCCAAAACATAAACGGTTTTAAAGATTTTTTCAGCATTTTTAATAGGAAAATTGTTTGCAAGAAGCGCAGGTGATGTTGCTTGATCAAGCAAGATGTTGTCGATTTCATCAACAATACAGACGTCATAAGGTCTGTTTCTATATCTGCGATTTGAAAAAGTTTGCCTTAAAAAGAGCCATTCAAAATTCGAATTTGTAGAATAAACTACATTGCTATTCAGGACCTCGGTATTAAATTGGCAATCATCTTCAAAATTTTGTATAGTACTTTGATCTATAGAAACAAAATCTTTTTCTCTTGTTTTATCATATAGACATTCACTTGTTATTTTAAAAATGTCGTAATATATTTTTTGTTCTTGTAAATCTCGTGCAGCAAGCTGCATGTTTTGTGTTACTATGTCGATTTTTCGTCCAAAAGACACAGCTACTATGCTTGTCAAAGCTATAACAAAAGATTTTCCTTCACCAGTTTTTATTTCGCCAATCGTGCCCTTTATTTGTTCATCGTTGCTAAATATACCTTCTAGCAATTTTAAAACCGCTAAAATTTGAACAGGATGAGCGAGCATACCTTGAGGGTTTTTTCTTCTAACTTCTTTTGAAAAATAAATCTTATTACAAATTTTCGAAAGTTTAGCTGAGAAAACTTCAATTTTGGGTTCTTGACTATATGAAAGCCACGAAGCTTCGAAATTTTCTTTGATTGCGTTATCTAAAATTTGTCTGATATATAAAACATATTTTCTATATTCTTCTTTTTGTTCTAAATCACTGATAGTTGCGAGTTGAGATTGTTTTTCGGCAAATCTTGTTTCAAAGCTATCTAAAAGTGCCGAAGGTGGTTTATCTTGAACTTGAGGCGGGGTTGTTTTTCTAAAATTTTGAATTTCAAATTTTTCTAAAAATTCTGTAGCATCTTCTAGATTTATATCTTCGACTTTAATAAAAAAAGGTTGGCTGTTGGGAATATCATTAGCATAAAAATAACCATTTGAATATCCTTTTAAGCTGACTTCAAGAAGTCTTCGCTTTTCTAAAAGTTGCAAATCACCTTCATTTTCTATGTAAAGTTTTGAAGTCTTAGGCGTGAAAATTTCAACTACATGTCCCTTTAAAACCGAAGTTTTTGCTAGCTTAAACTTGTTATCACAAAAAGGAGTAACTAGCATTCTATATGTGAATCTTATAGTTCCATCAGTACATTGAGCATATGCTTTTTCTCCTTCGAAGCCCAGAATGTTGTATTTTTCTTTAGGCTTGATTTCAGTTTCTAAATTTTCATTTTCACAATTAAAAAGTGGAATCGTAAACTCAAAATCATTTATTGCAGTGAATAAAAAATCTGATTCTCTAAAGAGACCTTGTTCCTGATTTTGTTGAATTTCAATTTCTCTTAATACACTTGAGCGAAATTTAAATTTTGGCTTAAATTGGCTTTCTTCGTAAAGAATAGGTGGTTCGGAAAAGCTAGGTGGTAGGGGCGGCGAAGCTTCACCACTAGCATCGTATTCTATTTCCTCTGACTCGTCAGGTGTTAATTCGTCTGTAGAGATTTCTGATATTTGAGCACGTTTTTGATCTATGAGAGTTGACAAATATTTTTCTGCCTGTGAACACAGTTGCTGATTTTGATTTTCGATTCTTGCTTGCGTTTCTTTCTCACTTTCAAGATCAGAAATGCGCAAAAACAGAAGCTTCGATTTATCCCCAAAATTATCTGTAGATAAAAATTTATCACCGGAAGTTTCAACCACCCCTCTAAATGCTAATGGGATCGAAGGTGGCAAATCCATAAATTTTATTAGCTCTAAATTTTCTTTAAAGCTTCCGTCAAAAGACTCTAATTCTTCAAAAATTTCCACGCTTTCGTCTTTAGTGTAAACAATGAAAGGTGTGCCATCATCATCTTGTCGAGTTAAGAATTTTGAAGAAGTATATATTCCATGTGCTTCATCAATGTACGCTTTGTTTTCTTTTACATAAAAAACATCAAATTTTTCTCCAGGTAGAATTTGCTGAGAAATAGCGACTGAGAAATTTTCGATTCTTGCCCCTTCACCAAATCTTACGGAATCACGAAAGAGTGGAAGTGGAAAATCCCAGTCGTTAAAACAAGGAATTTGATTTTCTTCTACAAACTCGTCATCTTTTGGTTGTTCAAAATGGTCGTTGTACAAAAGGTCTGTGTTTTTTACAAAAATTATTTCATCTCTGCTGTTGAAACTATCTGTAGTAAAGTATTCACCAGAACCACCCTTTATAGGAATTAAGCCATTGTAAAATTCAGGCGACTCGCATTCTTCTAAGTCTTCTTCACAATCTATTAAAAATTTTTCAGGATTTCTAAGTTTAAAAAATTTTGGTTGTATTGGGTCTTTAAGCTTAAAAGCTCGTATACCTCTTCGATCAGTTTCCCTATCTTTTAAAAATGGCGTCATAAACATTGTAGGGATGTAATATTTTAAACTCGGTGTTATATAAGCTTTTTCACCGTTTAATTTAGCAATTGGAAATTCAGTCCCTGGTATAATTCCTTGTTTACAGCGTTTACAAAGTTTTTCATCTTCCATAAACACTGGTATAACAAAATTAAAATCATTTATAGCAGTAAGTTCTGAATTCTCAAAATGTTTTGGAAATGGCGAAGCAAAACACAAATTTTCTTCAGCGGTTAAAGTAATTAAAATTGCCAAACTCAAAAAGCTACAAAATATTTTCTCTAATGTAATTAGGATAATATTTCTAATTATTTTTTTCTCAAAAAACATGTTAATCAGTATTTTCTTTTTCAGAATCCTCTTGCGAATTTTCTTCACCAAATAAAATTTCAAACTGTCCAAAAATAGTACGCCTTTGGTTTTTTTCTTCTTCTGTGTAAGTTTCAACTGGCGCTTCATATGTTTTTCGGTTTTCAATTGCGTCTAATCCCGCTTTTAACGTTTGTATCTCTTGCTTTTCTGCTTTAAATTTTTGTTCTAAGTTTTCGAGAGTTTTCTGTAAATGTTCAAGTTCTTTTTGTTTACGAATTTCAATTTCTCGAAGTTCTTGTCTTAAGGCTTGTATTTTTTTGTCTTTGTTTTCAGTTGTTACTTGTAGTTCTTTTTTAGATAAAATTACCGACTCTTCTAATTTTTTGCTTTTACTTACAATTTCCGAATAAATTTTTGATTTTTTCTCAAGAGCACAAATCCTAAATTTTTCTTCTGTTTCAGCCGCTTCTATTTGTTTTGCTAACTGCTCCTGATATCTTAAAATTTCTTCTTTTTTATTTTTAAGTTGCATTGAAAATTGGGTTCTTCCGAACAAATCTCTATTTATTTTTTTTAAAAGTTCTTTTTTTTGAGTAATTTCTTCTTTTAACAGAAGATAACGACTTTTTGTGCTTTCGATCTCTCTTTTTTTTAGGTTTGATTCTTTTATTATTTTTTTTAGACCATTTTCTCTAGCAAACATTTCTTTTTGAAGATTGGCTAAATGAATCTCCATTTCAGCAAAGTCACTGGGAATCTGCTCTCTTTTTTGCCTAACAATTTCGCTTACTTCTTGTAGCCTACCTTTACGCCAAGCGCATTCTTGACTTAGCCAGTTCAAATGTTTTTCACGTTGCTTAATAAGTTCATTTACTTCTAGTAGTCTTCCTTCACGCCAAGCGCACTCCTGTTTTAACCATTCTAAATGATCTTCTTCCCATGCTGCGAAAATTACTTTTAATGGCATGAAAAATACAGACAAAAAAGTGATCATAGTAAACAGAGAACAA
The DNA here is from genome assembly GCA_031259495.1 of Oscillospiraceae bacterium. Taxonomy (GTDB): domain Bacteria; phylum Bacillota; class Clostridia; order Oscillospirales; family Acutalibacteraceae; genus JAITRE01. The sequence continues at coordinate 25,066 of JAIRLJ010000022.1, forward strand.
AAACAAATTTTTTTATACCTAAAAACATAAGTTTTTGTAAGAATATTTTTTTTTATACTACCACCCCCAATATTTCCTGCAAGTTTTCGAAATGATCCCGCAAAATCATTTTTTCTGAAGTGGCTTCTTGCAATCGAACTTCAGCTACACTAATTTTTTCTTTTAAATTTCTAAAATCTTGCGCTACTTTTTCATTAAACTCAGCAATTTGTTGTTTAAGTTCAAGAATTTCTTTTTTTTTGATTGTTGAAATTCTAGCTTTTTCACACGATATTTCAGCCAACATTGTCTCTAAACTCTGTATCCTTAAATCTTCATTTCTTATTTTTATATCAACAAGATCTACTTTTTGATGTTTTTCTTTATTTTGAGAACTAAGCTCTTTAAGACGTTTTTCCTTAGCAACAGTGCTTTCCAAAAGTGTATCTAATTTCGATTGGAGTTCCCGTATGATTAGTTCGTTTTGATCTATTCTCTCCTTTTGTTTATAGACCTTGCCACTCAATTCATCTGTGCTTTCTCTTAGTTTTTCTTCAACTTTATTAAGTTCTATGAGTTCATCATTAAATCGTCGAATAGTTTCTGTAAGCTCTGTTTCTTGAATTTGAATCCGATTAAGATAATCTCCCAATTCGAACTTTTTTCTTTCTAAAGAATCTTTTCTTTCTTCCTGCGTCTTTTCTTCGTTTAGTTTTTCTTGAAGCTGATATTCCATTTTTTCTATTTCGGTATTTATACTGTCTAAATATTTCTGCGTTTCAAGTGTTTGCGCTTCTATTTCCCTCGTTCTTCCTTCTCGCCAAGCTATTTCTTGATTCAACCAACCCAAATGCCCCTCTCTTTCGCTTATTTTTGCGCATACATCAGCTAAGTATCTTTCTTGTTTTCTACACTCTTCCTCTTGTTTTTTTTGCTCTTCTTGTTTTCTTCGTTCTTCGGCTTCCCGTTTTTCGCGATTTACGCGTTTTTCTGGAAGTAAAATTTGTTGACCAGGCCAAATTTTTCTAAAGTCGATATTTGGGTTTAATCTTCTAATTTCTGTCTGCACTCCCTGATTATACCAGCTACCTAAATCTGTTTCTCTTTCGACAATTTCAGAGAGAGTATCTCCCCTACGCACTATATATGTCCACTCCCATCCAGCAACAGCCTTTTCCACACAGGTCATTATTGTAAAAGCTGAAACCAAAAAAACACAAAGAAACTTTCCTAGACAACTTCGTTTCAAGCTAATTTCTAAATTAATTTTTAAAAAAAATATTCTAAAAAATTTCTTCATAATATTACCAAGAGCTATAAGCAAAAAAACCACCCCCAAAGTACAAAATCTAAAATATTTTATAACTAGATACTCTAGAAGAAGATACGAAAGATAAGACACAAAAAAATATTAAATTCAACAACAGAACTATTCTAATTCTAGATGCCAAGTACTGCAAATTTCAATAGATGTGTTTTATTATCACTAAAATTTACTAAGGTAGCACAGCATAATTTATCTTTTAAACTTCAAGGCTTTAGTTTTCTGCAAATTTAGTCGCAATTGCTGATAATTTTTTGTTTTAGCAAAACAAAAACCTAAACTAAATAAGTTCTTCTTGATTTAGTTAAGTAAAGATTTGTTGAAGCAAACATTATATGTTAGCCTAACTTTTTGTTGTCGTTTACCTTGATAGAGAGTTTTTCTGTAGTTTGAAGAGTACTTTTACTACTTGTACTATGAAATAACTTTTTCAGTTTGTTTAAGAGATTTCTTTTTTTGTTAATGCCTGAGATAATTCGTTTTTAAAAGTTGAAAGTGTGAGTTGTTTATTCATAGTAATTTCTCAAATAATTCTATAGACTGACTGTAATAGAAATTAGTCATATTAACTATACGGTATTGCTTTAAGCAAGCAAAATTTGTTAATGAGATTGTGATGATATCAAAAAATAAAAAAAGTAAAATAAATGTAATAAGGTGTGTGCTAAGATCGATTACATCGGTAATTTTAATTTCGGGTTTTTTAGGTCCGAATTATTTAGCAAATGCTGACCCGCCAGGATACGCGGAGCGGTTAGAAATAGAATCGCTTGTGAAAAAATTGGGATTTGAAAGTTTAGGACAGTATGTAGATGCTGTTCGCGGAGGTTTTTTGCAACATTTTGGGAGCGACAATATGTTAGCTGCAAAAAGATATTATCACGCACTTAAACAAGGTTTTTGCGATGTACGAGCTTATTTGGAACACGATCACTCTGATTTTTCTGCACCACCAAGTGAAAATCTTCCAACACCACTGTTTTCTTCTATTCCGCGCTGGATGGATTTAGCCGATTCTAGAGTAGCATCTATTATTTCCGGTCCTTCAGGACTTGGAGGACTTATAAGGAGAGAAAATCAACTAAGAGAAAATTGTAACCCTGAAGAAAACATAGAATACAAGCGCCGAGTCGCAGAGTTAATAACAAAACTTGGCGCGTATGATCCCGAATTTTTTGAATTATTACCTTTAATAGATATTTCTCGTTTGCCTAGTGAACTATCAAGAAAAATAAAAAAGGCAAGAGAATTGTTAAAACACCAACGGCCTATACTTGAAGTTGATGACGTCGAGAAAGCGGCGCGTAGCGCTAAGTCAACATCTCCTTTGCCGCTCGGGCCCAAGCTAGACGCGCTATTTCGGGAATTTGATGAGAAACACAGACAATTAGTGGTAAGACTTGAAAGCTTGAAAAAGAAACGCGGGACCAAAAAATCAAGTACCATAAGTTTGGAAGAAATAAAAAAAAGACTATGCGAAACCAGGGTATCGATGTTGTCATTAGAACCAGATGTACAACGCACGCGAGAAGACGAACAAGAAACGAGCGTTCGTATTTCGAGTTTTTATAGAAATTGTGATATTCTAAGCAGCATCCCTTTTGATAGCTGGGTTGTCAAGTCACGTCCTAAGAATGATGACCCTGGGCTTAGAGCTGTTCTAATGTCTAAGGATGGATCGAAACACTGGATTAGTGATCCTATGTCATTACACAAAGGCCCTAATCCTAATTCTATAATTTTAAAGTTTGACAGAGTTTATGTTGTTCTCAAAAGTATTTTAATAGCGAGTTCGCCTGTAGCTAATCTGGGGGAATGTGAATTGTATGGTACAGAAGCGGGAGGAAATCGGAGACTATTAGCCAAGTTTAAGGGTGGGGTAGGCAGAGTTGACATTTCTCAAGGAAAACCGTTGACAAAAGTCGAACTAGTACACATAGGGAAAAACACTTCTGGAACATCGCAAATGCATATTTCTTCCTTTAAGTTGTATGGAGAAGTTATTGAGGCTTTCGAAAGTGAAAGTTCTTCTTTTCGTGTGGCATCTCCAAAATCAGCTTCAGATACAAGCCCAGTTCCAGCTATAGTTTTAGCTAGAGGTTTAAGTTCGAGTCGAGCTATAGACTTAAGTCTGGGTTCGGGTCGGCCTTTAGTCTCAGGTTCAAATCGGGGTTCAAGTTTAAGTTTACGGCTGTGGGAACAAACTATAGATTTGAATAAAATTAAAGAAGGGTTACCTATTAAAAACTTAAACGGGTTTAGGCAAGTTTCAGATTTTTACGAAGATGAATATGGTAGGTTGGGGATCTTTGTATACGGTAGAAAAACTTTTATGGTCAAATTTTTAAGGCTTATTAAACCTGCTTGGGATGGGGACAAAGATTTTGATGGTACTTTGGAAGACAATTTTTTGCGAGCTATAGCTGTAACTATAAAACCTGAAAAAGAGCGATTAGAATGCCGCTATATTTCGCCAATTGTTGGAGTAGTGTTTGATGTTGCTAGATCTGAAGTAGCTATTGTTTACCCGCATTCTGAGAATTGCCAAAGCTTGAGAACAGGGAGAGAAAGAAAAAGTATAAAATTTCTTTTTGAGAACAATCCCGTAAAAAAGCTTAATTTAATTACAAGTCTTGCCAATGCGTATGGCTTCTTTTATGGTAGGGCAGAAATCGAAGACAAAGAGACTGGATATAAACTTTTTGGCGGCAATCTCAGTTTTGAAAATTTATATTTTTCGCCAGATGGTTTTGTTCAATATTATGATTATATACAAGGTTTCTTGTTTGAAAAAGGCTTAATCGGATTAAGCATTCCGCCATGCGAACATTATAAGCCGCCAGAAAGTGTATCAGATTATGGAATAACACCAGAGGGTGATGTTTTTCGTTTTGGCTGTATTCTCTACGAAATATTAACTGAAGAACTTATGGGAGATCATTATGCAACCAGCATACCAGGGACACGTCCAGAAATCCCAGAATATATAAATCCAACTCTTAAAGATATTATTTTTAAATGTTGGTCGCCAGACCCATGCGATCGTTATCATGATATAGAGGAAGTTTTGTCTATAATAGGCAATGATCCGTCGATAATGAATTGCGCGTCTCACTAATGGAACTTTATGTCGCAAAGTTTTTCGATTTGTTTTATTATTGGCCAAGTTTTTTAAAGTTTAAAGAGGAAGATTAAAAAAATGAAAAAATTAATAGCAATAATTCTCACAATTGGAATTTTTAATTCTAGTTCTTATTTGTGTTCGGAAGCTGTAAATTTGATAGAGGCAGAGACTACACAACTAGGTTACAGTCTTGAAGAGTTCAATAAAAATTTTCCCTGGCTAAAAAGAAAAGAAGATTTAGCGCGTGTAGGTATATATCCTCCTTTTACAATAAGCAAGTTCCAAAATTATTTGCTTTTTCATAGGAAGGGATTTCCTACAATTGGAGATGGTCTTGATGCAAAAAAAAATGGATTTTATTCTTCAAAAGAATGGACTGACTTTAAATTTGCAATAGATTCACGTGGTCCGAGTATCTTATTGAGATCAAAACGCTATGAGAGAGTTATGGAATATAGCGCTCAAGTATTACGCAAACTTTTATCTCATGCAAAATCGAAACATACGGGGTTTCTTTATTATACGAGTGAAGGATTATCTTTTGAGGAGTTATTCGATTTAGAAATACCACCATCACTTGCAGATGTTAAGGAATCGCTCATAAAATCAAGAAACGATAAAAAGATTTATAGGAATAAACTAATTCAGTCTATAGTTGCTGATCTTTTAATAAAAGAAACAAGAGATTTTCAAGAATATTTTCATTTGCTAGAATGTGTCAATCTTAGCTGTCTTGATAGCAAAGTTTTACAGAGAATAGCTGAATTGTTTCCTGTTTATGAATTGACAAATACGTCGAACGATTCACTAAGTGACGCTTTCGAGCGAATGACGAAGTTTTTTAAGCAGGTTAGCAAGCTGACAGAAGTGTTAGTGGAAAGAGTGGATTCGAGTAGTAACGAAGAATTGCTTAGCATATTCCGAATACTAATTTCTCTAAAGGAAAAAGTTGATAGAAGTATACTCTGGTTTGAACAAATAGCAAGAAAAACAGAAGATTCAATTAGAGGGATTCTTGAAGAAATGGAACACTTGCACAGAGAGTTGCAACATTGTGCTGAAGAAGCGAAACTACAATGGCGCGTATTAAAATCAATAGAAGAGAAGGCAAAAAATGTAGTGAGTAGAGAACCATTGCCACTTATTACAAGCAAATATTCTTCTAATATCTTGAAAGAATATCCAGATTTTTGGCGAGTAAAACTATCTTCGCCACCAGATAAACTATCAAAAGCGTCAGATTT
>JAIRLJ010000044.1 GCA_031259495.1 Oscillospiraceae bacterium
ACAACAAACCTTGGGTAATAACACTCAGCATACTGCTACCGTTACTTGCTGCTAGTGGCGTTGGTTGGTGGTACTTTGTTTGGGCTAAAAAGAAGAGAGGGGAAGAAGAGGGGGAAGAGTAGTTTTGCAAAAAATCTAATATAGCAACTATGTAGTCACTTGCTCCCATATTGTCCATATTATAGAATTGAAAAGTTTAATTATAGCTGAAATATCAGTTTAGACTGGTACCCCTGACCGGATTCGAACCGATATCTAAGTCTTAGGAGGACCTTGTTCTATCCCTTGAACTACAGAGGCAAGTTTAAAATTTCATTTGACGATTATCGCACGATGAACTAAAAACTGTCAATTTGATTAGATTCTACATATATTAAGGAGAGAATATGAAAGTTTTAGCTATCAATGCTGGAAGTTCGTCTTTAAAATATCGCCTTTTAGATATGTCAAGTGAAAGCATTATTATTTCTGGAAACTGCGGTAAAATTGGATTTGAAAATAGTTTTTTGTCTTTTAAATTAAAGAATAATACTAAAAAAGTAAAAATTAAATGTAAAATTAAAAATTACGAACAAGCTGTGCAAAAAATGGCTGAAATTTTGCTCGATCCTAAAATCGGCGCATTGGTTTCATTTGATGAGATTTTCGCAATAGGACACAGAATAGTTCATGGTGGGAATATTTTTAAAAATTCAGTGTTAATTGATAATGAAATTATAAAAAAAATTTCAGATCTTTCTATTCTTGCACCACTTCATAATGCGATAGAAATAGAGACAATAAAAGCTTGTAGAAAATTTTTTTCAAAAGAAAAACCAGAAATAGCTGTATTTGATACAGCATTTCATTCTGACCTTGAACCTTACGCTTTTCTTTTTCCTGTACCATACGAATATTACGAAAAATATAAGCTGAGACGTTACGGTTTTCATGGGCTTTCTCATCAATTTGTAAGCGAAAAATGTGCAAAATTACTTGGGAAAAATCTCAGTAATTTAAAAATAATAAGTTGTCATTTGGGTAACGGATCTTCAGTTACGGCTATAAAAAACTCAAAAGTGGTGGATACAACTATGGGGCTTACTCCACTTGATGGCTTGATCATGGGAACAAGATGTGGGCAAATAGACCCGTCTGTTGTAATCTTTCTTCAAGAAAAAGAGAACTTAAATTTAACAGAAATATCCGAACTTCTAAATAAAAAATCTGGGTTTTTAGGAATTTCAGGAGTTTCGAGTGATGCAAAAAGTGTGGTATCCCTAGCAAACAAAGGACACAAACGTTGTAAGCTTGCCTGCGATATACTGCAACATCAACTTACTAAGACAATAGGTTCATATGTTTCTATAATGAACGGTTGTGATGCCATAGTTTTTACAGCTGGTATTGGAGAAAATTATTATTTATTAAGAGAAAAAGTCTTCGAAAACTTTTCATACATTGGAATTGAATTAGATAAAAAAAGAAATCAATCTATTATAAACAGAAAACAAGGTAAAATTTCTACAGATAATTCTAAAGTAGATGTTCTTGTAATTCCAACAAATGAAGAACTTATTATTGCTAGAGAAACTGTAAAAATAGCAACTAAAGAAACACAAAATTTATTAAATTTTATCAAAACTTAGGAAAATAATTTACTTCAAAACTATTATTTTTAAAGCGTAGGGATACTGTTTGACAATGGATTTAAAGCAAAAGCATTTTTTATTTGTTTGTTCGAAACATGTGTATAAACTTCGGTAGTACCTAAATTTTCATGACCCAAAATTTCTTTTAAAACTCTTATATCAACACCAGCATGCTGATACATAAGAGTTGCCGCTGTATGGCGCAACTTGTGAACTGAAAAACCTCTAGAACTAATGCCTATAGTTTTAAGGTGCTTATAAACTATATATTGAACCGTTTTTTTACTTATACGTTTTTTAAGTCGACTTAAAAAAAGTGCATCTTTATCTTTTATGTTATTTTTTGGTCGAATTTTTCTGTAAACTATCAAGGCCTTTTTGCATGCATTATTAAGATAAACTATTCTTTCCTTATTACCTTTGCCAGTTATTTTTAAAACATCGTCTTCGCGTATATCACTTAAATTTATGTTAACTAATTCTGATAATCTCATTCCACAGTTCAAAAATAAAGTTAAAATTAAATAATCCCTATCTTTTTGTTTCCCTGAAACATTTTGCAAAAGTTTTATACTTTCATTTAAAGTTAAAAATTTTGGTAAAGTTTTTTTTAATTTTGGTGTTTCTACTTCTTTGCTCGGATCAAATTCTATAAGTTTGGCTTTAAAAACTAAATATTTAAAAAATGATTTTAAACTGGAAATTTTTCTTGCTCTAGACGCTGGGCCATTATTTCTTTCGTTGAGCGTATATCCCAAAAATTCATAAATATCATCTTGTGTTATTTTTTTAAAAAAGTCTGTATCTATATCTTTAATATTTATTTCTTTCACAGAAGTGTTGTTTAAATTTTTATACTTTATAGATTTCATATATCTCAGAAAAGTTCTAATATCAAAAAAATATTCGAGTGCTGTGTTCACAGATTTACCACGTATAGTGGTCAAATAATTTAAAAACTTTTTAAGAATAGAAGGAGCGTTATCTAAAATTTTTTCATCCACTTTATTTTGATCCATTTATCTAAGATTTTATAATTTTTATAAACTCTTTTATATTAAGAGAAGCTGAACCAACAAGTAAGCCATCTACATTTTTAATACTCAAAATTTTACTTGAATTACAGGAGTCTACAGAACCACCGTATAAAATACCTATTTCATCAGCAGCACGGATTCCATATTTTTTTCTAACAAAATCTCTTATATTTTTCATGATATTTTTAATATCTTCCAAATCAGGTAATTTTCCAGAACCAATAGCCCAAACCGGTTCATAGGCTATAAAAACTTCATCAAAATTTTTAACATTATTCAAGCCAATCATAATCTGGTTTAAAATAATATCTAAAGCTCTAAAATTTTTTCTTTCTTCCAAAGTTTCACCTACACACAATACAACGTGCATTGTATTTTTTAAAACGTTAAGAAGTTTCAAATTTATATTTTCGTTTGATTCATTTCTCAAAGTTCTACATTCACTATGGCCAACCATGACATAATCGACTCCAATTTCTTTAAACATCGGAGCAGAAACTTCCCCAGTGAAAGGTCCTTTTTCTCTAAAATGACAATTTTGTGCACCAATTTTTACGCCGTATGGCTTTAATTTTTTAATTAAAAATTCAATATGTAAATACGAAGGGCATATTAAAACATCTTTCTTATTATTTTCTACGCCAGACTTTAAAAAAACATCTACAAACTTCGATATCTCTTCTAAATTTTTATTCATTTTCCAATTCCCGGCTATCAAAGGCTTTTTTGATTTAAGCACAAATGCCTCCGTCTATATAAAATTTTAATTTTCAAAAGTAATAATAAATAACTTATTCTCGAAAACATAAAAAGCTAATTTTGTATATTGTTTGTGATTATCACTTGATTAAGCAAATCTCGAAAAATCTTTTGTCAATTTCAAATTTTTGATTTTATTAACGGCTTCTAACGTTTCTTTTTTACCTGTAAAACCTGAAAGTCTCACAAAACTTTTACCAGATTTTCCAAATCCTTCACCTGGTGTTACTATCACATGCGCTTTTTGTAGTATTATGTCAAAAAATTCCCAAGAATTCATATTATGTGGACATTTTGCCCAAACATACGGAGAATTAGAAGAAGCAAAAACCCAGATTCCAAGGGAATATAAAGAACTACTTATAACTTTAATATTTTTTTTATAGTAACAAATAGCTGATTTTATCTGTTTTTGGCCTTCTCGAGAAAAAACTGCCTCTGCTCCACGTTGAGTTATATAGTTTAAACCATTAGATTTTATGCTCTGTCTTTTACGCCAAAGTTCATTAATTTTGTGATCTTGAAAAACTAATTCATCAGAAATTACTGTGTAACCACATCTAATACCCGTAAATCCAGCAGTTTTTGACAAAGAAGCTATTTCTATTGCACATTTCTTTGCGTTTTCTATTTCGAATATACTTCTGGGCAAATCTTCATCTGAAATAAAAGCTTCGTAAGCTGAGTCAAATATTATAACTGCATTTTTTTTAAGTGCGTAGTCTACCCATTTTTCTAGGGTTTTTTTGTCGTATACTGCTCCAGTAGGATTGTTCGGTGAACAAAGATAAATTATGTCACAGTCAATATCATAATCTGGTACCGGAATAAAATTATTTTTCTCACTGGTTTTTAAAAAAATTATTTCGTTGTTATCTATTATACAAGCGTCTTTGTAAGCTGGATAAGCTGGATCTATTGTCAAAACTTTACTTTTTCTATCGAATAATTCTGTAATATCAGCTATATCTCTGCCAGCTCCATCGCTTACAAATATTTCAAAAGGAGAAAGACTTACTTGTCTTTTTTTGTAGTAGTTGGCTATTGCTTCTCTCAAGAAAAAATAACCATGTTCGGGTCCGTATCCTCTATAAGTTTTTTTTCGAGACATCTCATCAACTGCTTTTTGCATGGCACGTATAACCGTCTCACAAAGCGGCAAAGTAGTATCTCCAATTCCCAGAGAGATAAAGTCAACACCTGGATTTTTCTTGGAAAAATCCTCAGTTTTCTCCGTAATCTTGCTAAAAAGATAATCATCTTCTAATCTAAAAAAATTTTGGTTAAGCTTCAAAAAATTACCCTACATTTGCATTGCAAAACTAGCAAAGTTGCGCGAAATTTTTGAAGAAGCCCTTTTTATAAATTCAAAAAAAAGAGGATGTGTACGATTGGGCCTACTTTTGAACTCTGGATGAAATTGTACACCCACAAAAAAATCATTTTCCGGTATTTCCAATGCTTCAACTAACAAACCATCTGGAGAAACACCAGAAAAGACCACACCAGCTTCTTCAAACTCAGCGCGAAACTTGTTATTAAACTCATAGCGATGCCTGTGTCTTTCGCTTACTAAAGACTTGCCGTAAGTTTTAATTAGTTTCGTGTTTTGAAGAATTTTGCATGGATAGGCTCCCAACCTCATAGTCCCGCCTTTTTGCAATTTATTGTGTTGTTCCATCATTAAATCAATAACACAAGCTTCACAGTTTTCACTAAATTCCCTTGAATTTGCATCTCTTATGTTTAATACATTTCTAGCAAATTCTATAGCAGCAACCTGCATACCAAGACATATTCCTAAAAAGGGAATATTATTTCTCCTTGCATACTCTATAACTGTAATTTTACCTTCAATTCCACGATCGCCAAACCCTCCAGGAACAATTATGCCATCACAATTACGAAGAAATTCTTCAACTAGGTTTTTTGTTACTGAATTCGAATCTATCCACTTTATTATTATGTTTATACCATTTTCGCACCCTGCGTGATTTAACGCTTCTACTACAGAAAGATAAGCATCATGAAGCCTTACATATTTACCTATGAGAGCAATCTTAATACTTTTGACTCTTTTAGAAATACGATCAACCATTTTAGACCAATCGGTTAAATCTGCTTCTTTACAATTAAGCTTTAATTCCCTGCAAACTATGTTAGAAAAATCACTTTTTTCGAGCGCTAAAGGAACTTTATATATAGTATCTACATCTGTATTATCTATTACACAGTCTGGTTTTACATTACAAAACATAGAGATCTTTCTTAGAGTATCCTCATCAATTTGTTTAGAACAACGCGTAACTATGATATCTGGTGAAATTCCAAGAACTCTTAGTTCTTTAACAGAGTGTTGTGTAGGTTTCGATTTGTATTCTTTAGAAGACTCAATATAGGGAACCAAAGTTACATGTATAAATATGCAATCAGAAGGTGCAACTTCTAGAAATATTTGTCTAGCAGCTTCCAAAAACGGCCCGCTCTCTATGTCCCCTACTGTTCCACCGATTTCAGTTATTACAACATCAGCTGTAGATTTTTTACCAACAGAATAAACAAATTTTTTTATTTCATCAGTTATATGAGGTATAACTTGTATGGTGTCGCCTAAATACTCTCCGGTTCTTTCCTTTTTGAGTACATTCCAGTAAACTTTGCCTGTCGTAAGGTTTGAGTATTTATTTAGATTTTCATCTATAAATCGCTCGTAATGGCCAAGATCAAGATCGGTTTCAGCGCCGTCTTCCGTAACAAACACCTCACCATGTTGATATGGGCTCATAGTACCAGGGTCAATATTGATGTAGGGATCAAGTTTCTGTGCAACAATTCTTAAGCCTCTAGCTTTTAAAAGATGACCCAAAGATGCCACTGTTATACCTTTGCCGAGACCTGAAACGACTCCACCTGTTACAAAAACGTACTTTATCATTTTGATTCCCCACAAACAAAACTAAAACCGAAATTTTTGCTTTCAAAAAGACATACAAAAACTCACCAGTTATTTTTCCTCAAGTTTCTGAATTTTCCACAATAGGTCCAGCAACTTCACTTTCGTTTTTCTCATCTTTATTAAATTTTTCCTTTTCAAGTTTCTTCCCACACTGAGCACAGAAAAGAGAACCACTTTCATTTTCATAGCCACAGCAGAGACATTCAATCTTATTTCTAATTTCGGAAATCCTTTTTTTTAGTTTCTCTTCTTCCAATTTTAATTTATCAACTTCTTTTACCAAAAGCTTCACTTCGACGTCAGAATAGGGCTTTCCTTTTGCACTTTCGTATGTTAGTTTACCTAGTTTTTCAAGTAATTTAGAAATTTTTTTCCTAACTTCGGCATTTCCTATCTTCAATTTAGAAAAACCGATTACTTTTTCAGCCTTCTTACCCGCCTTGTTAAAAACAGACTTCGCACCTACTAAAAACTCCTCAAATACACTCATATTTTTTCCTTTCATACACAAAAATTGCAACTCAATAACTAGAGCAATCACTACCGGTGATTCTACTATCTTTAAAATTTCTTTGCAAACTACTAATAAATCTACTTTGTGAACTAAATTTCATATCTAAAATTTTTCTATGCTGACTTCGTTTACTGAAAATTTTTCCAATTTTAGAAATCTTTTCGCTTGTTCTTTAAAAATTGAAACCTCATCGCTTATAAAAAAATTATATTTTCCTGGTTTTTTACTTGAATTTAAAAGATCTTTTTTTAAAAGAATATTAGCTGTAAATTTCGCTGTTTCCTTTCCAGAATCTACGAATGTTATGTTGCTAGGTAAAAATTTTCTTATAACTTGTTTGAGCATAGGATAATGTGTGCAACCCAATATGAGTGTATCTATATTTTTATTCTTGAACTCTTCTAAATATCTTCTCACAATTTCCATAGCTACTGGATCATTTTCATTGGTTATACCATTTTCAACAAGCGGTACGAACATCGGACATGCTTTTTGGCATACAAAAAAATTTTTATTTATTTTTTCAAGTTCATTTTTATAAGTTGAACTTCTTATGGTTGCGTTCGTTCCTATAATTCCTATGCGATTATTTTTTGTAGCAAGTGCTGCTGCATTAATCGTGGGTTTAACTGTAGAAACAAGTTTTAAATCAAAAGTTGAAATCTTCGGTACTATAGAACTTACTGTTCCACATGCAATAATGATAATTTTTACGTTTTTAAACTTTAAAAAATTTATATCTTGTTTTGCATATTTTATTATAATTTTCTGTGACTTAGTCCCATAAGGTACTCTCCCAGTATCACCAAAATACACTATATTTTCATTTGGCAGAATCTTTATAAATTCCTTAACAGTAGTTAATCCACCAAGACCTGAATCAAAAATACCTATTGGCAAATTGTTATTCTTCAAAAGTTTTCTCTCTTTTCTTGACTAAAATTTTTTTTAAGTTTGAATATTTAGCAATTTTATCAAAATTAAGCTATTTTTTATTTAAAAACTGCTTTCAAAACTCAAATCTATAAGTTTATCTAAAACTGAGCTGCAAGAGCCAAAACTTTTTTCCATAAGTTTTATATACATGCTTATGTCTGTAAATCCAGGCATTGTGTTTATTTCGTTGAGTATTATAGCATTGTCTTTTTTTTGGAGAAAAAAATCTATGCGGGAAAGCCCCTTGCAGTTCATAATTTTGTAAGCTTTTATCGCTATATTTTGAATTTTTTTACAAATATTTTCCTCTATCTGTGCTGGAACCTCGAGAATTGTCGTATCGTCTTCGTACTTTGCTTTAAAATTATAAAATTCAGCTTTTGGTACAATCCGACCAATAATAGAAGTAAAAGGCTTTCTATTACCTAAAACAGCACATTCAAGTTCTTTTCCTATTATATTTTCTTCTATGCAAATTTTTTCATCTTCATTGGCTGCTATTTCTATAGCTTTTTTCAAACTTTCTTTGTCTTTTGCTTTGTTTATTCCAATAGACGATCCGCCTCTGGCAGGTTTTACGAAAATCGGAAATGATCCTATTTTTTTTTCTATTTTCTCAAATATCTTTTTTTTGTTTTCTAAAAATTCGCTATAAAAAAAGTGGATTAATTTTGCTTTTCTTATCCCGGAATTTTTTAATAAAGCATCTGTTATTGCCTTATCCATACAATTAGCACTCGCAACACTTCCACACCCAACATAAGCAAGGTTCGACATTTCTAAAGCTGCTTGCAATTTTCCATCTTCTCCATTTTTGCCGTGCAAAATTGGAAAGACTGTATCTACTGGTAAAACTGAAATTTTATTTTTTTCAAGTACTATCAGTCCTTTTTGAGTTGGGTCATTGGAAAACACTACTTTTTTGTTCGAATAATAATTTTCCCAAGCACCAGTTTTTATTTCTTCTAACGGGCCATCAAATTTCATCCATGTGCCATTTTTTTTTATTCCTATCTTAATTAGACTATATTTTTCTTCTGATATATTTTTTAATACATTAAAAGCTGAAGTAAGCGAAATTTTATGTTCGCTGGAAACGCCACCAAAAACTATGGCTACGGTTTTCTTCATATTCTCTCCCTAGAAATTTTAATTTATTATATGTGATCTCAAAAAAATTAAAAAAATACAGAAAATAAAGTTTTGAAAATAATCTTTGCATCTAGCCACAAACTGAAGTTTTCAAGATAATAGAGATTATATTCCATTTTTTGTGGCAAAATTTTTTCAAGATAAATTTGATCTATATTTTTTGTATTTTTAAAAAAAATGCTTTCATCTTTAAATTTTATACTAGCTAAAGATGTCAGTCCTGCTGGTAGCAGAAAAGTAGCGTTCATTTTATTTGTATATTTCGAAACATATTTCGCAAGTTCAGGTCTTGTACCTACAAATGTCATATTGCCCGTTATTATATTAAAAAGTTGAGGTATTTCATCTAGATGAAAATTTCGAAGATATTTTCCTACATATGTTATCCTAGGGTCTTTATATTCTGTTACAGAGCTATCTTCCGAAAAACTTTTGGTCATAGTCCTAAACTTTAAAATTTTAAACCGTTTTTTGTTCTTAGTTATTCTTTCTTGCCTAAAAAAAACTGGACCCTCGGAATCTAATTTTATTAAAATTGCTATAATCAACATAACAGGCAAAAGCAAAAAACATAGCAAGATAGAAAAGAATAAATCAAAAATTTTTTTAAAAAACAACATAAAAATACTTTTTTTTAGATTTTTGTGATAGTAAGTTATTTCCTCATTTTTCATATCTTGTGGTAAAGTTCTTAGTTTAGCTAAAATAATGGCTCTCCTTGTGTTTATTTATAAAATATAATACTTTTATTATGAGTTCGGTAGGTTAGAGTATACTTAGACTAACCTAAGGAGAATAAATTTTTTGAGAAAAAAAATGGTCATAAAAGAAAATGCCAGTCTCACAAAAGCTCTGAAAGTAATAAACGAAAATTCTAAAAATATAGTTTTTTTGGAAAATAAGTCTAAAGAAATAGTAGCCTCACTTTCAGACGGAGATATAAGGCGTCACTTAAAAGAATCAAAAGATCTTTGTATACAAATTGATAAAATTGCCAATTATTCATTTCGCTATGTTAAACAGAACGAAATAACCAAGGCTAGGAAAATTATGCTGAAAAATAAAATAAATTGTCTGCCAGTCTTAAATGAAGAAAAAAAGATAACTTCTGTAGTATTTATCAAAGATTTTAATAAATTAAAAACTCTTTCTATAGTCTCAAAAGCTTTAAAAATTCCTGTAGTAATCATGGCGGGAGGTAAAGGTACAAGGCTGAAACCTTACTCTGACATATTGCCGAAACCTCTTATTCCGATAGGGAATGTTACTATCACAGAAAGAATAATAGAAAGATTTTTAGATTTTGGCATTAACAATTTTACAATGATAGTAAATCACAAACGTGATTTGGTAAAGGCTTATTTTAATGGAATAAAAAACAAAAATTATAAGTTGGAATTTATAGATGAATCTAGACCCCTGAAAACGGGAGGAGGATTAGGATTTTTAAAATCAATAATGAAAGAAACTTTTTTTATGACAAACTGCGATATTATTGTTGATGGAGATTATGAAAAATTCTATAAAAAACATAAGCAAGAGAAGAATATAATGACATTTGTTTGTGCTCAAAAAAATTTGGTCTTACCGTACGGAACTATACAGTTAGACTCAAAAAAAAATATTTTGTCTTTTGAAGAAAAACCAAAAATGAGATTTCTTACAAATACTGGATTTTATATTATAGAACCAGAGTTTTTAAATTTTGTGCCAAATAACAAGGCAATAGATATAACAGATATGATAAAAGTGTGCATAAAGTTGAAAAAAAAAATAGGTATAGCAAAAATTTCAGAGGAAGCTTGGCATGATATGGGGCAACATGAAGAACTTCTTAGAATGATAGATTTTTTTGGCGAATAGGGAAGATAAAACTTAAATATGAAAATTATTGTACTAGACGATAATTCAAAAGTGGACAAACTATCGAAATTTAAAGAATGGGATGATATAGTAGATTCTTTTTCTGAGTCAGATTTTTATCACAAATTTGCTTATTTAAGAGCATGCCAAATTCATGGTGATGGAGAGCCTTTACTTTTTTATAATGAAGAAGATAAATTCAAAATTTTACTAGCTTGTCTTAAAAGAGATATTTCTAACGATGATAAGTTCAGTCTATTTTTGGATAAAAAAAGCTTTTTTGATCTTCAAACTCCTTATGGCTATGGTGGATTTTTAGTTGAAAATTTCGATAAAAATAAGATAAAAAAATTCTTTGAAAAATTTTACGACTATTGTAAAAAAAAGAATATAGTGAGTCTTTTTTTGAGATTTAATCCACTTATTCAAAATCAAAATTTAGTAAAAAACTTTTGCAAGCTTATAAATCTAAAACAAACTGTATTATTGGACACTAGCAGTGAAGAAAAAATCGTTACAAACATGTCTAGAAACCATAGAAATGAGACTCGAAAATTAAAAAAATATGGTGCCAAAATTTTTTGTGATAAAGGAGAAAATTTAAATGAATTTTTAAAAATTTACGAAGAGACCATGATCAAAAAAAATGCTTCCGAATATTATTTTTTTAAAAAAGAATATTTTGAATATCTGATAAAAAATTTAAAAGAAAATCTGAGGTTTTTTTATTGTACCTTCGAAGACAAAATAATATCCTCTTTTTTAATTTTTTTTGATAAAAATTCAGCACATTATAGCCTTGGTGGGACAAGACAAGATTCTATAAAACTTGCTCCAAATAAATTTTTAGTATACGAAATTGCTATGTGGTTAAGCAATAAAGGCATAAAAAAGTTTCATCTAGGTGGAGGAATAGAAAAAAATGATAGTTTATTTTTTTTTAAAAAAAAATTTAATAAAAATGGTCTTTTGGATTTTTATATAGGTAGTATAATTTTTGATAAAAAAAAATTTGACTACCTTTTGAACATAAGAAAATTGAATGATAAAAAATTCGATGAAAACAATAATTTTTTAATAAAATATAGATATAGAGCTGAAACAACTAAATAACACTAAGATTAAAATAAATATCTGCACTTTAAATAAAAAAAACAAAAACCCACCAGAGAAATCTGGTGAGTTTTCGACAATAAAACTTAGCTTTTTTTATTTCAAACTATTTACTAAGAATTTTTCTTAGAGGATGAGTTTTTCCTCGAAGAAGAGCTTCTGTTATTTCTTGAGTTGCTATTGCTGTTGCTAGAATTGTTTCTGTTGTTTTTATTACAACCTCTACTCGAATTACAACGGTTGTTAGTATTTGAGTTTCTACTTCTGCTAGTTCTAGAATTTCTTCCTCTATTATTGTTTTGATTAGCCATCAAAAGCCCCCTTGTTTTTAAATAACACACTTTACAGCGTGTTACTGATATTCTCTACAAAATTTTGCTTAATATTCAAAAAAATTAGTTTTTTATGCTGAAAAACGCGAAAAATTACCATAAATTTACATTGTATCGGAAATTCTAAGGTCTAACAATAACCCCCCAATTTCCATAAGAGTTTTTTGGGTATTCGTTATTTAGAGCTTAAAAGCTCCATTTTAACTTTAGATATATTTTTATGGTTTACCAAGTCTCTATGGTTATTAAGTAATTTTATAATTGTTTTCAAAAGGCAGAACTTGTCATATCAACTTATTCTTTTTCCTCTTTCTCTTCTTCATCTTCATCATCGGATGTTGCCTATGTTAACTAACATAGTGATAAGCAGAGAATTACCCACATTAGGTCCTCTTATTCCGCTTTCTTTTCTATACTCCTACTTACTGTTCTTAAATTTTTTATAGCGTTGCTAAGTGCTTTTACAGGAAGTCTAGCGCCAAAGCTCGTGGTGGGGGCAGGGTACTATAAGTCCGGTACTGATGCTGGAGCAGGAGATGATGTTGCTACTTGTACTGTTTTTTAAAAACTGAGATGTATAGTTTTGAATTAAAAATTTAGTTGCAATTTATGAAATCTAAGTGCAAAATTAAAAAGCTTGTTTGGACTAGATTAATAATTTTAGAATTTTAAATATAATTAATGAAATAAAAATAAGGATGTAGTAAAAAGATAGAATGTTTTTAAAAGTAAAAAAAATAGCTTACAAAGTCGTTACTGTGACTATTGTTTTAGCTATGGTGCAACTGATATTAGTACCTACAATAAGTGATATTTTTTTGGTTGATTTTTCAGATACGAAGCTTGCTCATGCAGTAGGAGAAGCTATGGAAATTGGAGATCTGTTTCCAAATGCAAAATTTGGAACAGGGGAAAAAATCAAAGAGGACGGGACTAGTGCTTATGCACTTGACATAACTGAAACACCATTTCCGGTTCCGGATGGAATAGAAATTTTTGACAATTATGGAAACTCTACTGATTTGACTACTAATAATAACAACACAAACTGGATTGATTTTATAAGTGGTGGTAGGGCTTGGATAGCAGGAGAGTGTGGTCGTTTCGTTAAAGCAACTAGCCTAAAAATTAATAAATTAGCTTTTAAAGAAGATGGTCAGATCGTATATATTAACGGAATAGATGAAGAAGGAAATATTGTAGCAAAAAACTCAGATGGATTAGAAGAAAGGTTTTCTATTTTTAACATAGGAAGCTTGCAAAAAAGTAATTCAGGAAACTTAGAAACTAGACGAAATATGTTGAGTAGCATAGTAGGTATGCCACTAGCTTTGAATAGTAGTTATGGCTTTTCACCGGAGTTTAGAGATTTAAACTCTGCGCTACATTTGTCGCATTTATATTCTAAACAATTTTATCCACAGGTAGTAATGTTGCATAAATACGACGGACACTCGGGTTTTTCATATGGAGCTGTTGCAGATATTATTTTAAATAACCATAAAAAAGGCGTAGAACTACTGAAAGATTTCGGAAATTTTATGAATGTAAATGCTCTACCGCCCGATTTACGTGATTTTTTATTCCAATCTGATGCGCCTTTTGAAAAATTACGTTTTCAAGTAGTTATACAAAGAAATGATTCATCTCTCAATGATCCACTTTGCCTTCGCCCACATTATGCAATAGCCAACATGCCTGGTGGTGGAAAACATGAAAATCTTCTTCGAGGAGTATTTGCGATAAGAGTTTATGGAGCAGAATTTTTACCCGAAGATAATGAAGCTAGTCCAGAATGTTCTAGCAATTTTGATAGGATTTTGCCTAAGGGATTTTCTCTGAAAGAAGTTAATACACATTCAAGTGAAAATGCTGAATGTTGGATTGCCTCACCAAACAATTGTAGAATTAAAGGTACAGAATTGGGCGACAATAAGAGCGTCTGTTTTTTCTCAGTAGTTTTAGGTAATTGCATGCAACATTTAGAAAATTATGAAGAAGATCGCAGATTGTTTTGGGAGTCTAAACCCACAGCAATTGTTACACTTCATGTAGTTGCAAGTAGTGGTATAGGCTATACCGATGTGGATATACTAAGAGAATCTTTAGAGAGGCAGTGGCGACATGGTGGAACATTTAGCGATTTTGTAGGAGGTCTTCATGCATATTGGCAGCATCGTTTTGGTTCCAATTCAGAAAGACAAAACCCTTTCTCAAAACTTAATGAGCTTTTTAAAACTAATTAGGAACGGATGTCCAAGCAAAACACAGCAAATATTTTTCTAATGTTTCTGTTTTTGCTAAATTCACTAAGTTTCGCTGCGTAATAGACTAAATGGCAAATATCATTTACGAGCGTTGTTTTTAAATAGCAATCGTAAATATAGAGTATCTGCTTTGCTTTTTGAACTAGATAAAAAATAGATTTAGACAGAACTATTTATTTTCGCAATTAACAGTGGCATATAACGACCAATTAAAACATTTTTTCCACGTTTTTAT
>JAIRLJ010000014.1 GCA_031259495.1 Oscillospiraceae bacterium
ATAACGAAAACCTTCATTAACGCTAGGCTAATATGCTCATCTGAAATCTTTCGTAATTGTACTTGGGTGAAGAATAATGTGTCAATACTGTGTTGAGTCAAAATAAAAACGTGGAAAAAATGTTTTAATTGGTGGTTATATGCCATCCATGTCGGACACACAAAACGCCCCAACCCCCCCTTTTTTTTTATGGGAATTGGGGGTTTTTACTGTTGGGACTTGAAAGTTTCGGTAAAGCTTCTTCTAACGCCAAAGAGCTGCGCGAATCACTGCCCTTTCTGTTCCTTCAAGCGGAGGTAGAGGATCAATATTTCCTAAACTCAAAAAACTGCGAATCGCTGTCCTTCCTGTTCCCTCATCTTCTAACCCAGTATAATCAAAACCAATCAACTCTGTTGTCACCTCGGGAGAAATATACGGACATGACTTCAACTCTGCTGACATTGAAAATACTATACGAAGCGCTTCATTCCATATTTCTGTAATCGAAGGCGGAATGTTAATGCTTTCTAAACTCCGACAATTACGAAACGCTTCATTCCCTATTTTTGTAATCGAAGGTGGAATGTTAATGCTTTTTAAACTCCAACAATTACGAAACGCTTCATTCCCTATTTCTGTAATCGAAGGTGGAATGTTAATAGCTCTTAAGTCGTAACACTCAGAAAACGCAAAATCTCCTATATGGGTAACGTCCCCTAAAATTGCAACGCCTCTTAAACCATAACAACTTCCGAACGCAGACTCTCCTATTTTATTAACCTTGTGGACAGATTCATTTATGATTACAGTTTTGCTAACTCTGAGGATATTTGCTCCAGAACATTCAGAAAAAACCCTTCTATACTCATCGGTAACCCCTACTACCACAGCGCATCCACTGCCATCCGACTCGTATATTACACCGTTTTTTTCAACCCTATCTCCTACGGCCGACGCATTATTATTTTGTATACAACTTGCACCAATTAAGTAAATAAAAAATATACTTAAAAACAATAAAACTAATTTTCCAACATTTTGCCTTTTCAAAATTTTACACCCTCTTTTTTGAATCCAATTAAGGTTAATTTCCCGAGCTGATTAAAGACGAGAGACAGAATTTTAAAACAGATAAAAAACAAAAACAATTTTTTTTAAATAATTTTTTCATATTTATACAAAAACTATCTTAGAATTTGATGAGTAATAGTCATGAACAACTGAGAAACACTTCATACCTTATTTTTGTAACCTAAGGTGAAATGTTAAATGATTTTTTAAGCTGCTATATTTCGGCCTTATCAATTTAGTCTTGAATCTCTTCATCGGTTTAATGTTAGGCTTGTTTGTGAATTTTTAATTAACACGGTAATTGCTTTGTGCATCAAAGATAATTAAACAAATAATCAACAGTTTTCTGAAGAAAGATTAGAAAATTTAGAATTTCTCGATTTTTGTAGTTTTATTTTGTCAGTATACTTAAACAAAACTTAAAATTAAATTTAAATTTATTTTATAAATTTAAATCTAAAATAGTATATATCAAAAAACAGAAAATATCTGTTTTTCAAGGAGACTTTATGCTTTACATAAAAAATTTCAGCATACTCGGCGGAGATAAAAGACAAATAGCTTTAATGAAAAGTTTGGTAAAAGATGGCATAAAAATTTTTGCAGCCGGGTTTGATAATATCGCCATTGATGAAAAAATTATTAAAACAAACTTCGACGAAGCCATAAAAAAAAGCGAATATATTCTTTTACCACTTCCGGCTACAAGAGATTTTTTAAGTTTAAATGCACCTTTTTGTGATGAAAAAATTTTACTTAAATATAATTTTCCAAAAAAGCTCTTTGACAAAAAAGTTTTCTGTGGCGTAAGTCAAAATTTGAGAACTTTAAGTCCCGAATGGAAAAAAGTTGATCTTATTGATTATTCGTCTAGAGAAGAGTTTACAATAAGAAATTCTGTGCCAGCAGCTGAAGGCGCCGTAGCCTTGGCTATGCAAAAATATGAAGGTACTATTTTTTCATCAAAATGTTTAGTTGCTGGATTCGGAAAGCTTGGTAGGGCACTAAGCCATCTTTTGTTTGGCATGGGAGCTAAAGTTACTGTTAGTGCAAGAAAATTAAAAGACCTGGCCTGGATAGAATCTTTGAATTATAAAGCTATTTTAACAAAGAACATAAAACATCACTCGAACTTTGACATAATTTTTAATACTATACCATATATGATTTTTGATGCTTATACACTAGCAAAAAGTGCAAAACGATCAATTTTAATAGATTTAGCATCTGCGCCAGGTGGAGTAGATTTTGACGCCGCAAAAACATTGGGCATAAAAGCAATACTTGCACTTTCTTTACCTGGAAAATGTGCTCCAAAAACTGCAGGATTAATCATAAAATCTACAATATACGAAATTATTGAAGAAATAAATAGGAGGAAGAAAAGTGAAACGAATTAGAATTGGTTTTTCAATTTGTGGCTCATTTTGCACAATTGCAAACGTAATTAAACAAATAGAATTGTTAAAAAATAAAAACTACGATTTTCTTCCTATAATGACGGAAAACGCAATTAAAACAGATACTAAATTTGGAAAAGCAAAAGATATAGTAAAAAAAATAGAAAAGATTTCTTCAAAAAAAGTGCTAACGAAAATAGAAGAAGTAGAGCCAATAGGTCCAAAAAACCTGACTGATTTGATGTTAGTGGCTCCGTGCACTAGTAATACTTTATCAAAACTTACAAATGGAATAGTCGATAACGCCGTAACTCTTGCAGTAAAATCTCATTTAAGAGAAACAAAGCCAGTTTTAGTAGCTTTTGCATCAAATGATGCTTTAGGAACAAGTGCTAAAAATTTAGGTGTGCTTTTGAATACTAAAAATTTTTACTTTGTACCACTTTCACAAGACGATCCGAAAAATAAGCCAAACTCTCTTGTAGCACATTTTGAACTTATAGAGCCTTCCATAAAATTAGCTCTAAAAAGAAAACAAATTCAACCTATTTTTTATAAAAAATTCTGTTGATTGTAGTGTCCAGACATTTGTAAAAATTAAAATTACTGTTCAAAAACTTGTAAAAAAAATAGTTTTATAGTGTAAACATAAATAAACTAACCATCAAATCTCTTTACCACTACGCCGAACGGTTGCAGACACATTAACATTAGCTTGGGCATTTGATAAAACATTTTCAAAATCACCTACGATTTTATTAAATCCAGCAATGTCTCTTTGCAACAATCTTTTCCCTAAACAAACAACATCACTTTTTAAATTAAATGTTTCTTGGAACGAAACAAGAATTAAATCTCTTAAAGTGTTTGCAAGTTCTAGTTCAGTACGTTTGAAAAATTCCCCTACATTATTATTCTTAGATATTTCTGTTGAACCAATTTCATAGATATCTGCATTAACATTAATCTTCGCATCACAAATTAATTTTAAGCCATCAAGCTTTACATCTATGACACTGCTTGAATTTGTTATATTAACTGTTACATCTCCAACTTGCGGGACTTGTAAACACTGAACTGCTTCTTTTACTTTAAAAACTAACAACATGACCGCTAAAGTTTCATCTTTTTCTAAAAAACTTACCAGTTTATCTTTTCTATAAAGCGCTAATCCCTTACATTTAGGAATAGAAATTTCTCCCTTTTTTTCAAGCTCTATAAAAAGAGTTGTTGGATCTGAAGTTTCGTTTTTTAGAGATGAAACAAATTTTAAAATATTTGAACCAATAACTTCTGAATCTAAAAATTCAGTATTACCCATATCTTTAAAATCAGAAGCTTGTACAGATTTTTCATCGATCTTTGTTTTCATAATCTCTGAAGCTCTACCCTTAACAGTAAACATTGTTACATCAGGGCGAAATTCGCGATGTTTCACAAAGAAATCCATAATATTATTGACACCGTTTTCCGCGACACTTTGGCCTAATAAAACCACAGAATTTTGTGAGTAAAGAAAAGTTTCGCCTGTTTGTAAAACGATATTGGAAAGCGCATCAAAAAGGCTTTTTCCACTTGACTCTACTAACTTTGGCTTAGTTTCTTCTTGAGTAGAGGTGCTGTCTGCATCAAAAATATTTAAAACTACATTATAAATTTCGTTTTCAAAATCTATACCAATACCTTGAACGATTAGACGATCACGCAATTGCCTCTGCGCTTCACAACCAGTAAAAAAACAACTGAAAAAAATAGCAAAACTAATAATAAAAATTCGCTTCATAATGAATTTCTCCTTCTGTTTTTACCATCTTCTTCTACGAATTTTAGTGATATTAATACGCGTTCCTCCCCCTTCATCATAAAACAAAAAAGAAATACTCCATATAGCACATGCAGATAAAATACAGTAAATAAATCTAGCAGCAATAGTATCAGATCCTCCACAAACCGAAGCGATAATATCTATTTCAACCAAGCCGATGCATCCTGTATTTAAACCACCCAATATTAAAAGAAAAAGCGGTATTTTGTTCATTCTTTTTTCCTCTTCAAAGAATTTACTGTGTATATACCTATTCTTTCCAAATATCGCGCTTTTTATGTGTTTAATTTTAAATATATCGTTAAAATTTAAATTCACGAGCAAATTGAACAAATTTGAAGATTAATTCTTAGAAAGTTTAACAACTATTGCAGTCATGTCATCATCATAATTATCTTCTTGACGTTTTCTAGCTTCGTCTACTAAGTACTGAGAAAAATTTTCTACTTCTTCGTCTTTTAAAAGTTTTAATTCATCTTCTAACCAGTTTTCGGATGTTGTAATAATTCCATCGGAAAAAACAACTATCAAACTACCCGTATCAAGTTTTATTTTTTCTTTTTCAAACTTTGCTTTTTTAAAAATTCCAATAGGCAAAGATTCAACACATATTCTCTTTGTTTTTTCAGCCTTACGAATTAAAGAAAAAGGTGAACCCGCTTTTAGAAATTCAGTTTGACCCGTAAATAAATTTATGACAACTACATCCAACGTAGCAATAGATTCATCGTTAGATTTTAACATCATAGCAAAATTAGTAATTTTAAGTGCAGTGTCAAAGCTAATATTAGCCTTTACAAGACTAGAAAAAATTTCAGATGTCATCGCAGAATCAACAGCAGCATATCCGCCAGTACCCATACCATCGCTTAAAACAATTATCATCTTGCCACAGCCATCTTTGAAATAAGTAAAATTATCTCCACATAAATTCCTGTTATTACAAACATGTTGAGAAGATATAACCTTGGCTTGAAGAACTGGTTTCTCGCAAATATTTACCCTAGTTTTTTCACCTACAGTACATAAAACAGGATCGTCTAAATTTCTAGCGCAAAGCTTTTCAAAACTATTTTTTAAAATTAGTTTTTTAAACGTAGAAGAAAAACAAGAATTCATTTCTATTTCTATAAGAATCCTATTTTCGTTGTCATATATGCATGTTACATGATTTGGCTTACATCCTGCACTTTCGATTGTCTTATGTATTTCTTCAGAAAGTGTTGCATTAGTCTTTTCAGAGCAAAAAAATTCGTTTGAAAGTTCTGACAATATATCAGCCTCCGAAAAAAATCGATTAGAAATCAGTTCTTTAAACTCATTTATACGTTGTTTAGCACTCTTTTTTTGTACTTGCTCTTGTTTATATACGTTTATAGTTTTTGCAACTTTATTTACTCTGCAACATCTTTTTTGAAAAGTTTCAGAAAAATCTGCTTTAGAAAAGCTATTAGCCTTGTCAACAACATTCTTAGCTACTTCAAAAACTTGGCTTGTTTCATCATTATATTTGCCATGACACAAAGGATTTAAATTACATCTGTCGCAAGTTTTTTTTATAGCATTAAAGAAAACTGTATCTTCATTTTCTTTTTTATCCAACTCATACAATTTATTAGCTACTTGACATACACACTGTGCTACATTCATTATGGCTTTCGAAGCAAAATCAATTTTTGAAACAACATATTTTTTCATTTCGCTTGGAGTTGCTTTTTGAGTCGATTCGAGAAGAAGTCTGGAAAATTGCTCTCCTAAATTTGGCGGTATAACCATAAATATTGCAGTAGACAAAAAACTTTCTAAGATGCTATAAAAAGCTAAGATAAGATCTCCAGTTAAAATATGAAACATAACATATGATATTGAAAAAATAAAACAAACAAAAATTCTTCCAAAGCGTACAAAAAAACCCGATAAAATTCCACTAAAAGCACACGCTATGGACACAATAAGATTTGAAGTAGATGAAAGTGAAAAAACCGCTCCAACAGATAATCCTGAAATCAACGCTCCCGGCAACGCAAAATAAAAAGAAAAAAACAAAATAATCAAACAAAACGCTATTTTCCCGATAGAAATCCCAAAAATATGATATGCACAAAGACCAATCAAAAAAAACAAGCATGTTATTGAACAACATAAAAACTCTTGATTACTTAAAAGTTTAAATTTTCTCCGTCCAGAAAGTACTTTTATAGTGTTTGAAAAAAAATAAGCACTGATTGAAGCTAAGGCTGACTCAAAAATAACTGAAATTACAATTTTAATATTAAATTCCACAGAAGACCTTAATACAAGTAGTGTACATGCTATAGGTATGAGCGTAACTGAAGAAGCAAAAAGTTTGCTTTTTTTAACGTATTCTAGATCATTAAGTGCCCAACGCATAGAAATAACTGCGATCGATGCTGATATGTAAGCAACACTAGATGACGGACTAATTGGAAGTAAAAGTCCAAAACTTTGGCCAAAGAAAAATGTAACCATAGTTACATATGGCACACTTGCTGTCATAGCTACACTAAACGGCATCAAATTTTCGAAAACCACACTTCGTGCCATAATAATGCCAAAAAAAAAGTAAAAAACCTGTTTTATTATGGATTTAATTGTACTTGACATTACAAATTTAATTTTCTTTTTTTCTTTGAATCTTGAAACTTTTACGTCTTCCAAATTTTTCACCGCCATTTTTGTTAAAAACTAACAAAATTTTTAAATTAAAAATATATTTTTTAGTAAAATTGACTAAAAAAATGCACAAGATATTTTACAGCAGTGTTAGAATAGAAAAAAATCGAATTTTGTAAAAGAAAATAATCTTTTATTGTTAATTAAGTTAGTAAAAACTACTATTTTGTCATACAGATCATTATATCTTTAAAAATTTATAAAACTTTATAAATGTATATTAGCTAAGTAAAGATTTGCTAAAACGAAACTTCCAAACCCCCAACAGCAAGAAACCCCAATTCCCATAAGGGTTTTGGGGCATTTTAGTTTTCACGATCTTGTCTACTAATTTTTAACTAAACGAATTATTGTACTTTGTTCCTTATTAGGTTCACTAATAATATAAGTTTCGATTCCGTTTCTAGTTTTCATAACTTCAAGTAAATAAGAAGTAATGTGTTTTTGGCTTTTTCTCATTAAGTTTTTTCGTTGCTTTTTAAAAGTTGAAAGTGTAAGTTGTTTATTCATAGTAACTTCTCAAATAATTCTATAAGTTAAATAAGCTAATTGTAATAGGGGCTAGCTATGAATTAACTGTGGTGTTGTCTTAAATTAAAAACAATCATAACATTAGGTCTATTTTTAACCTAATTAGCAAATTGTGCTAGCATAATATATGGATAATTTATATAGTCGGTGTATTCAATTTTTGAGAAATGTGGTTTTTTTGAGAAAGAAAAAAGATAACGCTTTCTTTAGACATGGGAAGCATAAAAAAAAGGAAGACAAAAAGCATAAAAAAAATCGAACAATTTCGATGGCACTGCTTACAACCGCACTATTGGTCTCTGCTGTATTATGCTTTCTGGTATATCAAAATCTTTTTAAAGAAAAAGAAAAAATACAACTAACAAATACAAGCATAGAAAACAAAAAACAAAATAGCGAAGAAAGCAAACAAGTTGCAGCAGTCCCGCATGATATTAAAGAAGAAGCAATAATAGGAGCAAGCCCTGACTCTCGGAAAAAATATGGTTACGATGCCAAAAAAGTTCAACAAAGATTAGAAGATGAAAATTTTTCGCCTATTGATGACAAAAAAGTTGTTTTTTTGACTTTTGATGATGGACCTAGCTCATATACAGATAAAGTTTTGTCTGTCTTAGATGAATACGATGTAAAAGCTACTTTTTTTGTAACTGGTACTAATATAGAGAACATGCCTGGTCGTGCGAAGAAAATTTACGAAAAAGGACATGCTTTGGCGAATCATACATATTCTCACGATTATGACAAACTATATCCATATGCAACTTTAAATCTAGACAATTTTGTAGAAGAATTAGAACGAACGCTCGATATTATAAGAAAAGACTTGGAGAACAATAATTTTACTACTAAGGTAGTTAGGTGCCCCGGTGGATATATGTCTTGGAGTGGTATGGAAAAACTTAAACATTACGCAAAAGAAAAAGAAATAGCTTTGATCGACTGGAACGCTCTCAATGGAGACTCAGAAGGCAGAACAAAAACACAAGAGCAACTTTTAGAGTGTATGGAAGAATCATCTGAAAACAAAGATATGATTGTGTTTTTAATGCACGACACCAAAGCTAAAACTGTATCGAGTTTACATAAAATTATAGAATTTTTTAAGAACAAAAGTTATAGTTTTAGAATTTTGATTTAAGATTTTATCAGGAATTAGTCTGCATTTTTGTTTATTATTCTTTTTATTTTACGAGCTAAATAAAAGGAGCCAAAAATTATTAATACATCGTTTTCGTTACACAAATCGGTAGCGTTTTTTAGTGCTTTTTTAAGATTTTTTTCTTCTAAAATTATTTTTACTTCAGTTTTTTTAACAAAATTTGAAAGTTCTTCTAATTCATATGAAAGCCCTTTTTTTATGCTAGTAATAACAATACCATCTAACAGTTTCGAAATTTTTTTTAGCGAAGTTTGACAATCTTTTCTTTTTAGCATAGAGAAAAGTGCAAAAATTCTTTTTTTCTTCAAATAATCTTTAATAAAATACGCTAGTGCAGCTACAGAGTCCGGGTTATGAGCTCCGTCTAAAATTACTAGCGGTGAATTTTTAACAATTTCAAGTCGAGCTGGTACTTTTGTGTTTTTTAATCCATCCTGGATATTTTTATGCGTAATTTTAAAGTTTTTATTTTTAAGTTCTTTTAAAACTTCGAAGACTACACTTACATTTTTTATTTGATGTTTTCCTAACAGAGGCAAGAAATATTCTTTATTTTTAAATTTAAAATTAGTACCACGAAGATTTGTTTTTAATATATTGAAATCATCAATCTTCGGTATTGTAAGCTTATTTTTATTTTTATTGCAAATTTTTTTTATTTCTTCAAATACTAAATAATCTTGTTCCGGATACAAAACTGTAGTACCAAAATGCTTAATAATACCGCATTTTTCACGAGAAATTTTTTTTAGCGTTTTCCCCAAAATTTCTGTATGATCAAGAGAAATTGATGTTATAACTGAAATCAAAGGCGTGTCAATGACATTCGTAGAATCTAACCTACCACCAAGCCCAGTTTCAAGAACAACTACGTCGCATTCTTTTTCAGCAAACCACTTGAAGGCTATGCAGGTTAAAACTTCAAACTTAGTGATACAATCTTTTTCGTTTTTCAAAAAATTTTCTATTTTTCCCCACAGCATAACTATTTCTTTTTTTGAAATATTTTTTTTATTGACAGTCATAGTTTCTCTAAAATCAGATACAAATGGAGAAATTAAGCATCCCGTTCTGAAACCTGCTGCTACGAGTACAGACGAAAGCATACTGGCGGTAGAAGTTTTTGCATTTGTGCCTGCTATATGAATAAATTTTATCTTTTTTTCAGGATTAAATAAAAAATTTAAAAGCTTTTTGGTTCTGTTTAACCCAAGTTTTATGCTAGCTTTTTCTAGTTTTTTTATTTTTTTTAGAACTTCTTCATATTTGAACATATTTTAGAGTCATTTTTAAACAGATCATTTTTATTTATCTTGGAACACATTTATTTAACGAATTTTATTTTAGCAAGTTTTTTTATTAATCAGATCTCCTGTGAGACTAAAAAATATTGGAATTAAATTATGAAAATCAATCAGGCCGAAAAGCTAAAAAGAAAAGACTCCCCGACACTTGGTTGGCGTCAAATGGAAAACCTTTATCAAAAACGACCAATCCTAAAAAACTGAGCAAAAAACAAGACCACGAAATTTCAAAAAGCAGTTTTCATTATTTTATAACATACACTCAATTATCTTAATTGGCAAGCCAGTATATTTAGCAATTTTCTTCGAGTCAATATTATAGGCAAGCTATATTTTTAATCACTTCTATTTTGCCTCGCTTCATCCCTTATTCTCGTCCTTACTCTCGGTCTCCTATTCCATCCCTCGCTTTAACCTCAATCTCATACTTTTTTAGTAAAATCTATATCTGTATTGTAAGTAAGTTCTGACGTTTCGCGATTTCTAATTTGAAGTCTAAATCTTTCATCTACGCTTAATTCTTTAAGTTTAACTAAGTTTTTTTAATATTTTTATCTTTATTTGTTATCACGTTATAGTTACTTTCTTTTTTTTATTTTTAAGAATCTCATCTAAAAAATAAGTTTTGATTCGTTTTTTTTAATTTCTTTTTGAAAATTTTTTAGTTCAAGAAATATTATCTGAAAGAGATCTTTATATGATATTTTATTATTTTTGCCATATAGTTCAGAGCTGTACTTTATTTTTTTATTAGCTTATGTTCTATAGCTATTATTATAGTTAAAGATAAAATTATAAAAATTTATTTTAGAAATTATAGAAATTTATCTATAAGTT
>JAIRLJ010000028.1 GCA_031259495.1 Oscillospiraceae bacterium
GGGTCTAGATTTAAGCGTGTCATAATTCCTGATTCGGTGAGGTTTATAGAAGACGGAGCGTTTGCGGATTGTAAATTCTTAGAGAGCGTTGTGATACCAGAGTCGGTTGAAGCTATAGGCAACAGAGCATTGGCGAGTTGTAGACGCTTAAAGGACATTGTGATACCAGAGTCGGTTGAAATTATAGGAATTAGAGTCTTTGAGGAATGTCTGAGTTTAGAGAGCGTGAAACTTTCAAATTCACTTTCAGAAATACCAATGAAGTCATTTTTTAATTGTCAGAGATTGAGAAGTGTTGTACTTCCCGGCTCAATTACTATGATAGGTAAGTCCGCGTTTAAAGGTTGTGGTGCTTTAGAAGATGTTGTATTTTTAGGGAATGTTACCGATATAGGAGATGCTGCGTTTTGGAATTGTCGTAATTTAGAGAGCATTAACCTTCCAGATTCGCTTACAACAATAAGGGATGACACATTTTTTTGTTGTGTGAGCTTAACATACATCAAAATTTCAGAGTCACTTCAATCTATAGGGAAATCGGCGTTTTTGGGCTGTAGCAAATTGACAGAAATTGATATTCCGTCTTCAGTTAAGAAAATAGAAACGTGTACGTTTTGCGATTGTTCGAGTTTAGAATTTGTTCGAGGTTTGAGTTCGGTTGAGGAGATAGGAAAAGCTGCGTTTGGTAGGTGCACGAATTTAAAAAGTATTGAAATACCAAATTCTGTTTCGAGTATAGGGAAATATGCATTCAGTAAGTGTGCTAGTTTAGAAAGTATTAAAATATCAAATTCTGTTTTAAATATAGGAAAAAGAGCGTTTTTAGGTTGCTCAGAACTGAAAGATATTGAATTTGAGAATGATTTTCATGGGAAAGTAAGGTCAGAAGTATTTGTTTGTTGCCCTCGTTTAAAATGTATTAAGATTCCAAAAGAAGCAAGTTTAGAACCAGATATTTTTGAAGAATGTCAAGCTATAGAAATTATTATTTTTGAAGAAGGTTCAAGGTTCGAAGCTATTTGGCAGGGCGATCGGTGGGGAATTTTTGAGATCACAGATCCTCGTGTTGATTGCACGACAGAAAGGGTGTATGTAAGGGAAACTTGATATAAATTCATAACCTATCTACTATGTGTATCGTTCTTGCAAAAACATTTAATACGAGGGTGATATGTGCGAAAATAAGGTATAATTCTAGACGCAGTTATTATTAATACGAGGGAGTTCGCGTTTGAAAGTTGTTTGATTTGAAGGGTGTCATAATTTTAAGGTGAGTTATCGATATAAAAAGTTTGCATTTTGTAACGTAACTTTTAAACCCCGACAACGAGAAACCCCAACTCCCATAAGGGTTTTGGGGTATTTTTAGTTTTCATGCTCTTGTCTACTAATTTTTAACTAAACGAATTATCTTGCTTTGCTCCTCATTAGGTTTACTAATAATATAAGTTTCGATTCCGTTAATTTTAACTTTAGATTTTTGTCTAGTTTTCATAACTTTGCTTTTTTACTCAATATTTTTTCTTAGGACACTCAATTTTATCTTTGACTGTTAAAGCATTATTTGTGTTTCCAGAAAAAACTTCAATAGCTACGGGATAGCTATTTTTAGTACATACCAGCCGATTGTAATTTGTTTGTGGTCGCGCTTTTGTCGTGGTTTTGGCCAGATTTTATGATTTTACTATTTTCATATTCACTTTCAAAATAGTTACTTGTTATGTCATAGAGTACTACGGAGTACTACGCGTTACCGTTGTCTATGGCTTTTTAAAGCTTTTTTTGAATTAAATCCTTGGCGCTTCAAAAGCTCATCCAAAAGCTGATAATAGTGTTTATGAACTTGATTTCGGCATTATTAACTCCGTATGTTTCTCACAACGTGCTGTATGAAGTGCAATTTTAAGTTGAAAGTTTGCTTTTCTGATAAACAATTCTCACTGTATCATACTTAAGCAATCATTGACTTACTGTTTATTACAAGAATAAACTGTAATTTAACAAAAAAAATAAGTATTATTTTTCACAAGACAGTCTACAATTTGAACTCAAAAAAGTTGCTTAAGCCAGGTGGCATATGGGTTTGAGGGAGTTTGGGGGTTGAAAGTTCTGTTTGAACTCGCTAAAAATATGAAGACCAGACAGAAATTAAAAGTTAAAATTAACGGAATCGAAACTTATATTATTAGTGAACCTAATGAGGAGCAAAATGAGATAATTCGTTTGGTTAAAAATTAGTAGACGAGAGTATAAAAACTAAAATACCCCAAAATCCTTATGGAAATTGGGGTTTCTCGTTGTTGGGGGTTCAAAAGTTACGTTAGAAGGTGAATTACGCTGTTGCCTTAAGTTGATGTTGTCACCAATACAGGGAAAAACTGAGTAGACTATAGTCGTGGTGGCTTATACATACTAGATAAAAGAATTTTCTCAGAGTTTTGGCCGCGTCCTATATACACGACTATCTCATCATCCGCTCTTATTCTCAGTTTATCAAATAAGAACTCGTTTCTTAAAAGTTTACCAAATATCAACAACTCAACTCGTCCACTTTCTTTTTCGTTTTGAAGATATTCATTCGCGATGATTTTCTTAACATCCGAAACCTTTGCATCTTCTTTTAAGGTTAATCTGAAATGCATCGGTTTTTCATAAGCAATAACAAAATTATAAGACTGTTTTGAAATTTTTACGTAAATAGGCGACTGTTTGGTGCCAATATCCTCGCCTACAAGGTCCATAAGGTCAAAATCTTCGTCTATGACACTTTCTTCAAATAATAATTCGATAATAGTACCTTCTTCTAATCTGAGTCGAACTTTTAATTTCTCTATTATATTCCTAGCTGTGGCTGTGGCTAAGTCAGGTAAATCTCCTAAATTTAATTCGATTGTTTCATCTTTGTAGTTAAAGTATAGAACTGATGGAGCTGAAGCGTCAGGCAAGTCTCGCGCATTACTCCTTTTATCTGTTTCTTCACCAACGGCTACACTTATAGACTTAATCATATCATTCACATCACTGTTTTCTCTTGTTTCAGCAAGAAGTGCTTTTAAAAGATAATCCAGATTTCTTAGACCTATTTCGCTTAAAGATTCAATGTCAGGTATGGAGCCTGTTCTTATGGCTTCGTATAGAGCTTTTTTTCTTTCATTTAATTTTTCTACAGTAAGCCTCGTTACATCTTCTTCAGATGCTGGTACTTGTGGTGGTGGTGCCGCGAAAGATGGTGGTGAGCGAAAATGAACCGATCGTGGTGGACATGCAGCTGATGCTGCTGCTAATGATGATAGTGGTGTCAGTATGTGCCTTCTGTTTACCTCGGTTTCTGCCTTTTTAAATCTAAAAAGTAGAGCCCGTCCTTTAGGAGTATCCTGTCCTACTTTTCTTATAAGCGCAGGCAATAAATTTAAGTATTTAGTTAAAAGTTGATCTGACAGCTCATGAGGAGAAACGTTTCCTCTTACTCTGTCCATATACGCATCCAAAGCTTCTTTATCGTACAAATCAGCCTCTTCCATAGGCTTTGGCGCATTTGGGTTTGATTTATGTGGTTGCACTTTTTTGCTTGCATGAGCTGGTTCTAAAACTGGAGCCAGTGTTGACATTGTTGGTTTGCCGTTAGAGTCTAACGTTTTTACATCGCCTTCTTTTACGTATCTAAGTTCTTTATTGTTTAAGCCTCTAATTATAATGACACCATCTCCATATCCCAAAACTTCAGCTTTAAAACTATGTTCTGAGCGAAAGCTAACAAATTCTGATAGATCAGTAGTATTTATTTTTACTTTAGGGTCTTTATGAGGCCAATTTCCTTCAATATGTAAGAAATCTGGCTGGCCATAAATATTTGTTCCCCCGTCTATCCAAATTTCATGAATAGGTCCTTTTCCTGTTGTTCCTAATATATCCGCAAAAAATTTTCCAGGAATATAAAAGCCAGGTGAATCAGCGAACCAAACTCTTTGTGTATCTAAACTAAAATAGTTTACGTATAGTTCCCCTCCAGGCGACAAAAAGCCTTGTTCAGTTACTGAGCCTCCGTACTCCTTATAAACTGGTATATTGAAATCAAATGTGTTCTTTAGTAGCACAGGTTTGCCGGTAAAATCTATGTCACCGTTGTCTTTTATATTTGAAGGATAGAACTGTCTAAGAATCTCGTTAGGAGCAGCACTGCCTATTTTTATCAGTGGGGAAAATATTTTCGCAGAAAGTGAAAAAATAATCGATATTGCAATCATGATTAATTTCGTTAAATTTACTAAATTTTTTCCTGTTTTTTTCTTCATTTTTTTGTTTAAACTCCCATTAAAATAAATTTTTTCATAGCGTTTTGCAAACAAACTTGTGAGTAAAATTTAAGATTGTTTCTAGAAAATCCGGAGTAAGTCTCGCATTTAAGAAAAAAATTGTCAATAAGAGTTTTGAAAAATTTTCTATATATCCGGATAAATTTTGAGTAACGTGATTTAATTTTTAATTTTGTTATTGACTTTTTATTATGAATTTGTGAGAATTGACAAAGTTTTGTGGACATTTACCTTAAAAGTCTAAATTTTATTGAGTGTTTATTAGGAATAAAGTGTTTATTAGGAATAAGAGGAAATTTTATGTCAGAAAAAAGTTTTAAGAATTTTAGGAAAGAAATTATAAAAAATAAAAATCTAAAAAAAGAAATAAACGTAGCTCGTAGAAAATTTTCTAGTAAGAAAGATCTTTTTTTGTACGAAGCCCGTAATTTTGTGTTGAATGAAGTTTTACCTATAGCAAAAAAATATGGATACGATTTAACTTTCGGAGATTTCACTAAGTTTTATAATCAAGAAGAGAAGTTTTTCCAAGATAGAACGATAAAAGACAAAAAAGTTTTTTGTAAAAGAAATACTTACAAGTATTGGGTTGGATTAGGACTTGCTTGTTTTACGTTACTTTTCATGGAAAATTACATACCGAAAAAATTTTCGGAAAGTAATAGATTTTTTTTAAGTATTCAAGCTTCTGCAGGTAAAGAAGGAGATAAAGTTTCTGAGAAAAAGAAAAAAAGATCTGCGTCATCTGCTAAATATTCACCTCCACCGTCTCCACCGTTTTCTCCGACACAATCTTTTAGTTCTACATCAGTCTTATCAGCTAGAATTGCAGAAGAATATGATCCTGAGTTTAAAATTGTTTTTGCTTTTTCTAATGAGCCGTTTGAGGAAGATGTTATGGAATCTCGTCAAGATTTAGGCCTTTATGATCGTAAATCTGGTGTAAGTACACCATATTTAGGTGCTAATTCTCTTTATCATACCAGAAGGTTTGGTCGCAGAACACATTTTGATGTAATTGAGACTTCTGGAAGTCATAAACCAGCGAGAGCTAATAAAGTGAAGAAAAAACGATATACAGTTGATTTTGGGCAGTATCTTTCGTCGAGCGGACAAAGCGAAGGAACTAGATTAAAAATTTATTCTGCTAATTTTGGTTATGGTCAGTCTGGATGGTGTGAGGCCTGGAAGAAAAAAGCAGATGAAAAATTTGGAAATCATTCAATAGAGGATTTAAAAATTGGCGCTTATGGTAAAAGAACTATTGAATTTGCTTGTCAGTTTTCAAAGTTAGAGTTACAGTTACACAAGCCTTTAAAATGTACTTTTAGTTTGGCAAAACCTGGCGACATTTCATGTACATCTCCAACTGTTTTTGAATTCAACCTCTTAGAACAAAATCTATTACGGGAAGTTTTAGGTTTAAAAAAAATTTTTGTAAGAGTTCAACGTGACGTAGCTTTTGGAATTAGTCAGAGAATAACTAGAGATTTTGTTTTTAATGTTGATTTTGATTTTCGAAACGGTTTAGAACACTTGCCGCTTGAAGTTGTTAATGAAGAAGGAAGTTTATCAGATTTTGAATTTTCGCTAGAAAGCGCAACAGGAAGTATGAGCTTCGTAGATTTTGGCGCAGATTCAGCATTAGTTAATCAACGGGATATCGATGATGGTGCTGTCCGACCCGTTTCTTCGCAAGATACTACGTCTTTTGTGCCAGATGATA
>JAIRLJ010000030.1 GCA_031259495.1 Oscillospiraceae bacterium
AATTTTTTTACTTGTAAGCTTGTTTCCAATCAAAAATGCAATCGGAAGTGCAATAAGCCCTATCATTGATGCTGCATTGTTAACAAAAGAAGAACGCTTACCTTCGCTGGCCACCGAAACAGCTTCCTTAAGAGACGGCTGCTCAGGTTCGATAGCCAAAACCCCCGAACAAAAGGCAAACAACATTATTGCAACTCGAAGTGACTTAATCAAATGATCATGCTCCAAAAATATATCCAAACATATATACTGTTGGGGGTATTAATCAGACTCGTTCTGAATGATATTTTTTAACCGTTTTTGTGCTGAAACACATTGACGGTTATTTTGGTTTTTAACTCTCGCCGCGCCTAAAACATCATTTTGGTCCTTGATTTTCAGTCCTGAAACTTTTGCCTGTGATTTTAATTACGGCTCCGCTTGTCATTTGACAAATTCTGTCAGCGGTTTTTTCCATCAGACCGCGAATTGTAACCAAATCGTTTATCGAGTGATTACTTGAAAAAATCGTCGGTTTTTTTGCGTTGTATCGGTGATTTATCAGGTCAAAAACCAATGTTTGAGTCCAAGTATCAGCGTCGTTTTTGGTGAAAATTTCTGTTCCCAAATCGTCTAAAATAATGCAGTCAAGAAGCGAAAATTGGTTGATTAAATCCTGCTCTGTTTTTGACGAAGCCCGATTAAACGTTGATCTTATGGTTTT
This sequence comes from Oscillospiraceae bacterium, assembly GCA_031259495.1. Classification (GTDB taxonomy): domain Bacteria; phylum Bacillota; class Clostridia; order Oscillospirales; family Acutalibacteraceae; genus JAITRE01. Next base: position 704 of record JAIRLJ010000030.1, read on the forward strand.
TGAAATCTCGAATAAATTAGTGAAAACACCGAAATTTGTTTTTTTATCAGCTCGTTTGCTACAGGCCGTCAAATGCGTTTTACCCGTGCCTTTGTCGCCGAAAAGGTATTATTCCCTACCCATTTTTGAATATTTCTTCCCAGACTTCGCAGTATTTACACCGGTTAAAGCTTGTCAAAACTTAGATTAAAGCCTGTTTTAGTGCTTTCAAACGTCACTTTTTCGTAACGTTTACCCATCAGCGAAGCTTTTCAGCTGCTTGATTTTCTCATCCTCTTTCTGCTTTTTTCGCATCGGCATTCGTGATAATACGCGTAATTATCGCGAATAAATATTTTAGGTTCGCCACAGGTTTTGCAGCGCGAATTTACTTGAACTTCAATGCTATTAAGCATCGCAAAGTCCTTCGGGAGATTCGTTTCCTTTTGAGTATTTCGTACATATTTTTCGAGCATGGTTCGCAAACTTTGCATAATTTTGTCCTCCGGTTTTAAAATTTAATTCCCGTAAATTTTGTTCGTGAAAAGCCAATACAACCATTTTTTGATTGCTAAATAATGCGACTTCACTTTGTAGCCCTTCATTTCGATGTAACTTGACAAACATTCGATATTCCTTGTGTTTCAGTGCCTCTGCATTCAGCCTGCCAAATTCATCGTTTGTGAGTAAAACGTTTGAACTCCCCAAATGGCTTTATTGGCGTTTTTCCGCGGTTTATTTGATTTTTTTGTTCTATAAAAAGGGGGGACACACACCATCTTCCCCGGCAAGGAGAGGATGTATTTGCGTTAGCAAATAATACAGGTGTGGTAATATATTTTTAGTTTAGTTTTAAGTTTACTATTTATAATAATGTCTGTAGAATTGACTGTAGTTTCTACTGTTGTGTATATTTGCAAGTCAATTTTTTCACACCTCCCTATTAAAACGGTAAATCCTCGTCCGGACAAATATCGATGTAATCTTCGATTTGCGGTTCATTTTGCGATTCGTTTTTCTTGAAAATGCAGAATTAACTCCACTAACTAACAACCTCCCACCACTTTCTTTTATCCCCTGATTGTGTTTATATATGTGCGGGTTTACAGACGGCCTTATACAACTATCGGATCGCCCTTTTGAAGTATTTATATATAACTGTGCCGTCTTATTCCATGCTGTGAACTCGATAAAATCTACCTCTCTTTCTCCGCTCGGCGACGCTCTGGACCTGCTCACCGCCAATGAAAACTTCATTACCTCTTTTCCGATGTCGGTAGTCTTACTCTGTACTATAATACTATGCGTGAGCCTTCCCATAAAAACACAGCTGTTTAACATGTTTTTTCCTCACTTTCTTCACTTTCTTTTCTTTCATTTTTGCATGTCATTCTTTACAGCGAGCTTTCCTGTCAGCCGAGTATTTTTTGACAGATTAAACGCTACGTCTGTACCGCACCACTGGTTTGTTTTAGGATTTGCGAATGCCTGGAATTTCTTTCCGCAGCTCACATTTGTATTCGCTGTCTGCGCTCTGCTGAACGGGTTATTTTGCAGTTCTTTCCCGCTAATCGTGTCAAATGTATCGTTTTCACAGATATCAAACATCGTCATATACAAAATACCGGCGCATATAAGTCTGAACTCCGCCCAAAGCCTGCAAAGCGTTAGCCCCGCGGATTTCCAGGAGAGTAGTTGGCGCTATAACGCAAACCCGCGAATTTTCTCCTGCGTCTTCGCAATCAAAAACCGTCAGATTTGTATGATCGGATTCAAAATTAATCATCGTAAAAATTTTGTATTTATCGCACAATTTCACTATTTCTGATAAAAAATTCCCTAATTCGTAATACGTAAACCCAGCAAATTTGTTTAATCCTGACTTTTAAGTTTTTTTCCTGAATCTTCAATCTGATTTTCTGGATTTTCTCGTAAATATTCATTTAATTTCAATCCTTTCTTTGCGCATAATCTGTGTGTACAGGATTTTTTCCCCGTTATTAAAGGCTTCTTTGATGTGTTTTTATTTGGCTCAGGCTCATAAAAAGACAGTAAATTCGGATCAACTTCGCTTGCCCATTTTACAAATGCATTTCTATCTTGAATTTCCACGCTTGCTGGATTCTTTTTCAGGATAACTTTGTTTCGGGCGCTTTCTATCGAACGTTTTTCTAAAAGAATCATATTTGTTTTCAAATACTCCAAAAGACCGTTTATTGCCCTTCTTTTGGCTTGCGCGCTCACTGAGGATCTGTATTTCTTCCTTTTATCGCCTTGGTTCTGCTTTTAAATTTTTTATCAGACATGCAATATTATCGGCTTTTTGATCAAAATCTCCCGAAATGCTTTCCAATGTGTCTTTGATGTAATCGCTCGGAACTGCACATTCTTGAGCTAACCTTATGTACTCCAGATACTCGTTTGAAATTTCATACAGTTTCATGTTTTAAAATCTCCTAATTTGATTAATATTCATTTAAAAATGATTCTGATATCTTCCAAAAATTTCACCGTTTTTGCTGCGCATCGCTTTGTCATTTTGGTCTTTAATTTCCTGCAAAACTTCACCTCAATCTCCAAAAGTATATTTTCTCACCAGTCTTCTTAACTCTTCTTTGAACGCCTCACTTTCCGCTAAAGTATCCTCTATTAATGGGGTTAAAATCACTTTGGACAAAATCATCATTTTTAAAAACTTCTGTTTCTTTTTTAAAATTATTTATACAACATTTATAAAAATTTCCGGTTTAGTTTGAAAACTTCTTTCATTACTCTTCACACCCTTTTTCAAAAATCTTTGGATGAATAATATCTTTGCGCTCTTTGTAGGGTTTACCTACTAAAACCAGTCCCACTGTCACTTTGTTCAAAGTAGATGAAATTTTGAACTGCTCTTTAGTTACGTATTTTTAGAATCTTTTGTCTCTTTTTAAATTTAAGTTCTTTTCGTGACTACGTAACTGTTTTTCCAGTTACTAATTTTGTATGTAATTAGCATTGTTAGAATAGATATATGCGAGAGTTTTCTCTACTTCAAGATGTTTTTCTTTATATCCCAGTAGAGAGCTTTACACATTTTTTTGTAACCATCTGAGTGCTCGATTTTTAGTTGTTTATATTCGAGGGATTGTTTGCGCTGTATTATTTTTGCACATCTTATAAAATTCTTTGGTTAATGCGAATTTGAACTTTACTACTAGTTTTGTGTTTTTAAAAAGAGTTATCAAAAATGTTCTTGCGGTTCGCTGAGAAAATATATTTTTTCGTGTTGTCCGGATTTAGAAGCCTCCATTTCAAACGGAACCTTTCCAAACATTTCTAATTTGATTTCGTATTTCAAAATTAGTTTTTTGATGTTTTTATGTTTAATATTTGCATCCATAGCAATTGTTTTTGATGTGATAAACATTTCGTTTCTTTTAATAAAAACCAATTCATTTGACATTACATTTTGTTTTGCTAGCTTCCTGTACTTTCAGCATTTGAAATAAGGAGCAGCATTTCACCGCCTATCACATTGAATTCTCTCTCGAGTTTTGCGAGGTGAAATATGTATGGTGTTAACCCTTTGCACATCCCGACAAAAAAATCACCAGCATCTGATTTTTGTTAATTTCTCATTGCGCGTGTCCTCCGATGTATTCATAGAATTTTTTTGGATGATATGGTAACTGAATCTTCCTCCTGCTCCCAGGACTGCGAATCCGAATTCAGCGGTTCTCTGCTGGAGTGTTCTTCGGACAAACTGAGCTGGTTTTCCTAGTATTTTGCGGCTTCCTCGGGAGATAAATTATTGAGTTTAACCGGTGAATTTGCGTCCGATACCTGTTGATCCAAAAACTCAATAGAAACATTAAGAGCATCTGCAATTTTTTGTTTCAGCGCATCTTTTGGGATGTTTATCCCGATAAATACTGACTGATTGATGATTTGCTTATGCCTGTCATCTTTGATAACTTGCTTGCTCTGACTCCCCGCTCGTTCATTGCAAGTTTTAAATTTTAACTAAACACTGGTTTACTTCTCATTTTTGATAAATATCTCCTTTTGTGTTTTTTCTGCAAATACTTGTGCTACGGCTAAAACATACATCTTATTTTTCAACGATAATTTTAGCATTGTTTTTCTATATAAGTTTTATTGCATATTTCTTTTATCAAAGCCTTTACCTCCCTAATATAAAAAGTTTACTATAAACATTATATAGCGCAATTTCGTTTATGTCAATACTTATTTTTTAAAAAATGTCATTGACAAACAATAAAAATTGAAGTAAACTTTTATTGAGGGGTGTGATTTTTTTGAATGTATACGAACGAATAAAATATTTAAGAAAAAAATTTTTAAATATAACTCAGGGAGAATTTGCAAAAAAAAATTAATATATCACGTTCAAATTTTGCAAATATTGAAAATGGAAATATTAATTTAACTGAACGAGTCATTAATGACATCTCTCGTACTTTTTTAGTGAATAAAGAATGGATTTTAGATGGCAATGGAGAGATTTTTGTTGATTGGAACGATATTTTAACAAGTAAAATTTTAAGTTTATATCAAAAATTAAATTCAAAAAATAAAAAATATCTAAAAGGTTATATAGACAGGTTAATTGATGAGCAAAACAATATGGCAACATTAAAAAATTACCGCACTGAAATCACAGGTATGCCCTACGGTACCGAAGTTGCTGATAGAGTAGGAAAATATGCCGCTCAAATTGCTGATTTAATTAAACTCAAGGATAATCTGAAAAAATGCATAGATGAACTTAATAAGCTTGATGGATATATTCAAAGTGTTGATGATTCGCTAATCAGACAAATTATAATGTATCGTTTTATATGTTGTTTCAGTTGGATAAAAATTGCTTGTAATATAGGCGGCGGCAATACTGCTGATGGGGTTAGAATTAAATTAGCAAGATTTATTAATCGTTGTTGACGCTCCCTATGACTAAAGCCAAGGGATTCTAAGGATGGTTAGTAGTTAAAATTCCTTGGTTTCTTTGATTTTTACAGTAAACACATTCCCCGCCGTATTCTTTTATTTTTGTTTCATTTTTGTTTCAGTAGTAAAAAATCCACATCTTGGACAGTTCATAAGATTTTCTTTTTTTCACAATTAAAGCAACTTTGTTCTTAATTCGTAAAATCTGTATCATCATCAAAATCAGAGTCAAGAAAACTTCCGGATACAGGTCTTGATTTCGGAGGTTTTTCATCATCAGAAACATCTTTATCAAAAGTGACATTCTTTTTTCATTATCTTTAAATGACTCTTCAGATTCTCCAACTCTTATACCTTTTAACTGATTCAATTCTTGTTTCTTTCCTCCACCTACACCAGATGACCCTTGATAAGCTGCTGGTGAACAATCTTTAATTAGCGTTACTTGAAATTGTTCTATGCTTCTAACTTTTTCATCACTTAAAAGACTTAAATAATTATAAATTACTCGAATTGTATCTTTGCTATATTCTTTTGATTTTTCCACGCTGTCAATTATGGATTCATAAGACGCTAATGCACCTGCATGAACGGCCTCATTTTCTGAACGTTTGGTCACACTCACTTCCCCAAACGGAGTAGCTAGTTTAATACTCTCTCCTTCGGTAACATTCTTGAGTAAAAATTGGCATAACTGACCCGACATATACTTACTGCCATTTGTTTTTTCAATTTCCATTTTTCGCCGTAATTTATCTATAGCTTTTCCACTAAAAGTTTTATCTATTTTCTGGTTTGTTTGTTTTATTTGAATTTATTAAAATTTTTCTTATCATATAGGTCACTCCTTTTAACGACTTGAATTTATATAAAAAATATGGTATAATGAATTTAAACTTTTAGAATAGGGTAAAAAACATGAAAAAGATTAGAATTTGCTTTTCGATAATTTTTGCAATAATGGTTAGCTTTTTTATGATACAGTATCAGCTAAACATATCATGGTAGGAGTTAATGATTTAAGTAAATGTACTAAAGTGTTATATCTATGCCATATGGACGGAGCTAATGTTTTAGAATATGTGTGGTCTTATGAAATTATAGATAATATTTCCGGCAGGATATCTCTTTTTTAAGAAGAATTAATAACAATATCATTCAAGACAACACTCCAGAATATAATATGTTACTTAAATTAACACAACAGAAAAACTGTTTAGAAAATAGATTAGAAGAAAACAGAGATATGTCAGAAAATGAAATAATAGAATGTAATAAATCTTTGAAAACATTGCAAAATAACATATTAAAAATATTGCACCAGATTTAATTTTTTAACTATCCTATATAGTAGATATATCTTATTTTTTGATGATCCGTTGTGTACTAGTTTTAATTTTACATTTTTTAATATTCTGCGAGATTTGTAATTAAATTTCATAACGGTAGAAAAGATTTTTTTGCATTTAAATTACTAAATACATATTTCACACAAGCTTTAGCACCTTCTGTAGCATAACCATTACCTCGATAATTTTGTTTCAAAACATATCCGAGTTCATAAAAACTAGAATTTTCTATCTGTACCTTAATTATTCCGATTATACCTATAAAATTTAGGTCTGATTTCCTTATAACAGCTAAATAACCAGTTCTATATTTTCTGTATTGGCTAATGTTTTCATTTACCCATGTGTGTAATTCTTCGTCAGAAAAAGTGGAATCCCATGGTAGCATAACAGCTAGATTTTGTAATATCTCTGATAAGCCGTTAAAATCATTTGATGTTATTTCTCTTAAAAACAATCTCTTTGTTTCTATAAATATGCTCATAATGATTTCAGATTATCAATTATTTCTGTTAAGCTGACTGTAAGAGATTTGTTTTTTATCAAGGATTTTAATTTAGACTTATCATTTGCTAAAATTAATGGCCAATCATAGCCCTCGGACTTGAGTTTTTCGAATTTTTTAAATTCATTTTTTAATAAATAAAGATCCACTGTTTCATTTCCGATAACACCCATCCACATATTTGAATTTTAGTAGTTCACCTTTAGTAAAAATCTTTTTTATTTCAGTTTGTTTTTTGGTATAAAGCTTCTGAATGTTTTTATTTTGAGGTTTTTTAAAAAGAATTTTATAAACATCTTTAGTTCCTGAACTAGGTTTTTCACCTTCATTTAATACTGTAAGTATTTCTTTTTCAATAACTTTCCTTTTGCTAAAAAATTTTCTGGCTTTTTTAGCACAGTTTTTAGTAAAATATACACCTTGCCACAAAATTTTCACCTCCTCTATTTATAATTTATATTATATAACAATAAATATCAAAAAAACAATAACATTATTAAAAATTTTTATATAAAACAATTTGTTCGTTTTGTTCGGGCTGTATCTGCTAAAATGGTATAATGCAGTATTGCCGGCGAAGTACTGCATTGAAAAAATAGATATTCAGCTTCCCAAGTTTTGGAAGTTGTTTTTTATGAAAATAAACAATGTATTGATATTAATTTTGAAAATTAGTGTCAGTAAAAAAATATCCGGCTTCTCGATTTTTGGAGGCTGTTTTTTATGAAAATAAACGGGGATGGTGAGCGTGAATGATGAGAATTTGATACCTTTAACTAAGAGGCAACTAAGAGAACATAAAGAAATTGCTTCAAACGGCGGGAAAAATTCCGTCAGAAAAAGAAAAGAATACAAAAGCATGAAAAGCGCGTTTAAAGAGCTGCTTTCCATGAAGCCTAAGAACGGTAAAGATATTGAAAAAATCAAAGAATACGGCGTACAGAATACAAATCCAAATGGTGGCTGTGATTTCAATGTTGGAGATGGTTAAAAAAGAGAATAACAACAGCGTGGGCGCGTTCGAATCCATCATGAAAAGTCCTAGGCTAATCAGGCAATAACAGCTCTAGCTCTGAGGATGATAAGTCGTTCAGCAACCTGATTGAGGCGATAGATGATGTTTGAAGAATTCAGTGAAAAACAAAAAAGTTTTGTTAAAGATGTTAAAACAAATAATCTATCCAGAATCAATATTCTGCAAGGTTCAGTTAGAAGCAGGAAGACCTACGTAAGCTTGATTGCCTGGCTGATGCTTATTGTGAAATACCCTCGAAATAGCAACTTTTTAATGATCGGCAAAACTATCACTTCTCTGAAAAGAAACTGTTTAGTATTACTGCAAAGTTTATGCGGAAGCTCAAGATTTTCGTTTTCTCCGTCTAGAAAAGAGGCTGTGCTTTTGGAAGAAAGATATATTTAGAGGGTGTAAACGATGTAAGAGTAGAGCAAAAAATACGAGGTATGACGCTTCAAGGAGCATACTGCGATGAGTTAACTCTGTTTACCGAAGAGTTTTTCGCTATGCTTCTTTCACGTTTGTCACTTTCAAACACTAAGCTTTTAGGCACTACAAATCCTGATACTCCTTCGCATATGCTGATGAAAATATATTTCAAGAAAAAATGAATTGAACCTTAAAATCTGGGATTTTCACATCGATGACAATACCACGATACTCAAAGACATCATAGAGGACATGAAACATGAATATACTGGGGTATTTCTATGATCGTTTTATTCGCGGATTATGGGTATCTGCGGAAGGTTTGATTTACTCAAGATTCGCTATCCAAAAAGAAAAATATATCGTTACATCAGTAACAAAATATGATTTTCAAAACATATATATTGGTATATTATAGTACAAGCAGCAGAAAAACAGCATTTGTGGCCGTTGAGTGATCAAAAGGGTTAAGAGACGTTTATGTGTTTAAAAGAAATGACCATGAGCGGGGGGTTAATACGCCGGAATTTTTGTATGAAAAGTTTTTTCAATTTGGTCTCTAAGTCGAGAGTGAGTGCGGAAAAATAACCTATTGTTTCGGCGACTGGGGAGGATTAGGCAAAGTTCAGACGGAAGGATTGCAAAACTATTTTAACAAACAGAAAAAGTTCGTTAGGATTTTAAACTGTATAAAATGCCGAATAATTGAGCGGATTAACTTAGTTTGCAGACTTATCGGAGTAAACCCGGTTTTTTTATTCACGAAAGCTGCAAAGAAACAATTTAAAAAAATATGTGAAAGTTTTGCTGATTTCCTGATGAATGAAAAAGTCAGGATTACTCTAGGCAATGAAGGTGATAAGGAAACACTAAATAAAATTTTAAATGATAATAATTTTTGGGTAAAATCCAATCAAGGGATAGAAAAAACATTCGCACTCGAAACCGGGTACTTTTTGCTTTTCATAGACGACAATAAAGTAAAAATCCAGTTCGTAACCGTGCCGAATATCTACCCTCTGAGGTTCGATAGCGACAAAATATCCGAATGTGCGTTCACAAGCTATTCTTTTGACTTCGATTCGGTGAAAAACGAAGCGATAAAAGTGTGCAATTTGCAAATTCATTCTTTGGATAAGAATGAAAATTATGTGATAAATAACTTTAAATTCGAGATTTTGGATGCAGGAACGCTTTCACCTTTGCCGCTCGACAAAAAAGGTAGCCGCTAAGATTGAAACATTCTCACCGAATCGTTGGTTTGTGCCAATAAAACCAAATGTAATCAATAATTTTAATCTAAATTCTCCTATGGGCATATCCGACGCTAACTCGATCGATGTTTTAAAGTCGCCGGATTTGACACTTTTGATAGTTTTGTGAATGAAATCCAAAACGGAAGAAAAAGGATTATTTGTAACTCAGGAAGCAATGAAAGTCGGTTCAGACGGATGCTTTAAAAATGCTTTTGACCCTCAAGATGTGCTGTTTTACATATTAGATAGAAATTTCAGCGATAACAAAGTTAATTATGTACAAGAAGTTAATGGAGAATTGCGGATTGAAGAGTTAAAAAACGCTCTTCAAACAGAACTTAACTTGCTTTTCATGAAGTTAGGCCTGGGAAATAATTACTTCCGGTTTGAAAACAATTCGTTGGCGTCTAAGACCGCAACTGAAGTCATAAGCGAAAACTTGGACCTTTACCGAACAATTGCCAAACACGAAAAAATCCTTGAAAACGCAATAAAAGAATTAATTCAAAGCATAGCGTTCATAGGACAAAGTTTTGGGTTATTTCAGATAAAAACTGATAATATTCAAATAGATTTTGATGATTCTATCATAGAAAGTAAGGAGCAAAATAGGTTGCAGGACAGGCAGGATGTAGCGATGGATGCGCAAAGTTTGGTTGAATATCGAATGAATTGGTACGGTGAGGATGAAGAAAACAGCTAAGGCTAAAATTGCAGAAATTAAAGCACAAAATAATGATAGTGACCATTTGAGTTTTGTTGATGAAGAAGGTTAATTGATGGATAAAACAAACTTTTGTATATAAAAAAATCCGGTTTAAGCAGTAATTTCAGGCTGAAAAATTTTAAATATATTATAAAAAACTTCTTTAAGAAAATGATTTTTAATCAATTTATTATTTTATCGCCGTTTGATCTTGATATATCCCAGAGGCACCTGGGGTATGTGACATTTCTACCAATTTTCAAGCTGTATATATAGATAATTTACGTAAGTAAATTCTAGAATTTCTTTTGCTTTATTGTCGTTAAAAAGTTTTTTAAGAGTTGCACTAATACATGGTGTTTCCAAAAAAATCTCGCATCTGCCCCATTTTTTGTCCTTATCATACACTGAACTGACAGCAAGACCGTACGCCAGGTTAAGATTGCGTCTTCAAATAAAAGATTTCCAGTTTTTACAAGTCAAATACCTTGAGCAAAATACAGCAATTTCTGAAGTTTCAAGTGCGTTAATCTTTCATAAATTTCATAGTATTCATCATCTGTGTTTGCTTGATTTTGATGAATTTCTGAATTTGTTTTAAAGACAAACCAAGAAGCAATATCTAAAGCGCTGTACACATTTAAAACCCCCCATATTTTATATATATAATATAAAACGGTATACAAAACCTCCCATTGTAAAACATACATTTTTGCAGAGATGGGTGGGAGAAAGTCTAAATATTTAAATTATATCATAAATTCAACAAAAAATCAACCTAAATTTAATGAAGAAAACATTATGAGTAAAAACTAAATAGACGTATAAGCAGTTGGCAGGGAACGATTAACTGGCAAAAAGCCAAAAATTACGGCGTAGAATTCGCAATTTTAAGGGAAGGTTACGGAAAAGAATTGCCTAATCAAAAAGATAAATTTTTTGAATCAAACTACAGCGTGTGTAAAAGCTGTGGAATCCCAGTCGGAGCATACCATTATAGTTATGCTTCAAGCATAAGTAATGCGGTTTTAGAAGCAAAATTTTATTTAAAAAATATAGCATGGAAATAGTTTGAATACCCAATTTGTTTCGATATTGAAGACAAAGAAATGCTAAAACTTAGCATTGCTCAGCGCACGGATTTTTGCAAAGCTTTTTGTGAAAAAATTGAAGATTACGGATATTATGCGATGATTTTACTGCAGTTTAGATTGGTATAGAAACAAAAAATAGACGGTGCTGGATTAGCAAATATGATATCTGGTTAGCGCAGTGAAACGTAAAAGCGCCTGCAATATCATGCGAGATCTGGCAGAAAATATCCGGCGGGAAAATTGATGGTATTTCAGGCAGTGTTGATTTAAACGAGGCTTATAAAGATTATCCGCAAATCATAAAAACTAACGATCTGAATGGGTTCGGCGCCAAAAACCGCAGCCGAAATATCAAGTTTACACCGTTAAAAAAATTAGATACTTTGTACGGAATAACTCAGAAAATGATGGACAACGATACAAAATATCCTCAAATTAAGGAAGTAAATAATTTGCATAGCGATACAATTTATCCAGAGCAAGTTTTGAAGATACCGAATTAAATAAATTGAAGTTCTGCAATAGTAGAATTTTCTTCTTTACACAGAATCAATACAATTTTTTCTGTATATTTGGAGCTGTTTTCAAATGAGAGATTGATGTATTGCAGAGAAAATTTGAATATAATGAGGAAATTTATTTCCAATAATTCAGTTGATATTTGTTATAGATCCTCCATTTTCTCAAAAAGAAGATATTATTCAAAAAACAACGGTATAATAAAAGAGTGTTTTAATGATACGTGGGTATGGAATGAAAATTCACAAAAGATTTTTGAGGAAATTGTTACAAATGAAAACTCGCGATATACAGCACAGAAGGAAATCTTTGTTATATTAAATTCATTAACTAAGGACTCCACTCGTGAGAGGGTGTTTTGCTTAATTTCTAACGTTTCAGAAAGAAGTCGAAAGAGTTTTCTCTGCATTTTTCATCTGTTAATTGTCCTGAGACAAGAAAATGATCATTGAAAGACTAAATGCCTTCCAACAAACGTTTAAGCAATCCACGTCTATAATACAATTGAATCCGTGTTTTGGATATACACCTTCCAGAAGCGTCTATACCTAGTTCCAGTTTCTTGTTTTTTGGTCTAAGAAGTTACCGTTTCGAGGTTACCGCGCACAGGCAGCCAAGTGGTCTTCTGTCAGGTTGGGTTCTTGACTCAAAACACCAAGTCTTTGATCAAACTCTTCAAGCTCTCGTCGAAGCACCTCTAAGGATTGTGCTGTTCTTTGGCATTCTTGATTTAGTTGCGCTTTTGCGCTTTTGCGCTTTTGACCTTCAACACTTCGAGTCTCTTGGACAGCTCGCCTCTAGTTCCCTATGTAGACTTTGTAGCTCATTCATGCTTTTCCATCGTTTCCCGGGTACGTTGATCGAGTTACTCTTAAATTTCATCCCTTTGCGCCCTGTCCAAAGGTTGGTTTTCGTCTATATCACTAAGTTGCTTAGCAAAAACATAGTGATTAGAGGTTTCCGTTTTCTAACCAATATACACGTGCACATCCCGTGCATCGGCAGGTAAACCTCTAATTTATCTAAAACTTCCCAATCTTCGTTCCTGTCTTTTTTGAAGATGAAGCAAAACTTATAATTCTTACTTCTATACTTTGATCAACAGTGGTTAAAATTTTTATTCTTTTAATTTTCATTAAAACAAATTTTAATTTTCCACCATAGAAATCCATCAAAATCCGTCTGCTTGTCATTTTATTTTCAATTAGAAATGCGATCGGAAACGCCAAAGTCCTACCGCTGACGCGACATAATTAGCAAAAGAAGAACGCCGACCTTTGTTAGGCGCCGAAACTTGTCTGAAGTGTGACGATCCGGACCAGTGGTGCGTGAAAGCAAAACATACCGCTATGGCGCAAACTGATCTAGCGATCGGTAAATTTAATTCCTTCCTCGTCAAAACACTTCTTTTTTTAAAATGTCACCACAGACAACAAACATATATTAGCATGTTACTACAAATTTTTTAAAGTCAAGAAAAAAATTATTAATTTAGTAATTTTTTATCAAAGATATAACCGAATGACACTTCCGAAAATATTGAAATATTATTTTAATCAGTGGTGTTGGCTCATTTCGGTTTCTATTCGGTTTCCACCAAATGGGTTCTTATTCCTTAAAAACAAAAAGTTACTATATGAAGCTTGAACACAAACTAAACTTAGTAACTTAATGGCTACAGTCAGCGCTGCCTTCTCGGCACAATTACCTTCGCCTTCCTCGATCGCTTTGATTCTCATGTCTACTGTTTAAAGCTTTTTAATTTTAAGAATTCCAAAGTTTCTTTTAGCTTGATATTTTGTATCGCGATTGAGTATAAGGCCTTCTTTCCCGCTTGCTGTCATAGTTTAAAACTTTTTCAAACTCAATTTTATCAAAAATTTCTTTTCCCAATGCGGCTTAAAACAATTTTTTACCTCGCAATTAAGACAAAATCAGGTTCATGGGTATTCAACGGCTGCAAGCGTGAAAATTCCTCGATTAGGCATTCAGAATTCGTTGTTCTTGCCCGGCTGACAACTTGCCAATTCTGCAGTAGTGAGCATTACGTTTCCGAATTCGTCGTAAGCGTTTAAGCACGGTTTTTATTAACTGCTTTGGCGATATTCCGAGATCAAAAGAACCCTGTGTATTTGTGCTAGCGAGTACAGGGAGTAATTTTTGTTTAAGTTTTTGTTTTAGTTTATGTTTATTTATAGCTACGGTTTGTACTACTTTTCCAATGTCAATTAGTTTGTTTCTGATTTCAATGAAAGTTTGTTTTCTGCCTAATTGCAGTCTTTCCATTAATTTTTGGTTGCTTATTTGAACCAATTCAACCCATTCGAATCTATTGAAGATGTGAATTAGCTTTCAAAACCACAAAAGTCTCGAAAGTGCCGATAAATAGTTGTTTTCAGGCCAATTGTTAAAGCCTTCGCACAATTAATGTAATTCAAAATTCTCTCCCATTACCAATTTAAAATTCTTGCCATCCAAAAGGCAACGAATTTTTTACTTCATTGTGCGAGTTAGGCTCACTTGCCTAATCTTTTTGCCTTTTCTTTTTTCTCGAAAAAGTGTGAATCAGATAGAATGTGATTTTTTAAAATTTGAGTAATAAAAAAGACGCCGATTGACGTTCTTTCTGAGAATTTGAGTAAATTTTTAGTCACTTTGAGCTATTTCTTAGATTATTTAAAATTTAGTTTTTTGGAACCCGCATA
>JAIRLJ010000021.1 GCA_031259495.1 Oscillospiraceae bacterium
GAGATCTTTATGTGATATTTTATTATTTTCGTCATATAGTTCAGAGCTGTACTTTATTTTTTTATTAGCTTATGTTCTATAGCTATTATCATAGTTATGGTTTTATTAAGTTTTGAAAAAGCTTGTCCCTTTTTATAATTTGGAATCAAGATTTTACAAGTATAAAGAAGCGCTCTTTTCTACATTAACGAATGTTTAACTACTTGCATTTCTATACCGATAATTTCACCTGTTTTTAATTCGCACTTAATAGATTTTTTGTGAAACTAAATTTTAAGCTCAAATTATAAATACCAGCCATAAAATTAATTCTCAAACTGAATTGTTTTCGCCTGTTTTTACATTTTTGGCATGTCAACAGTTTGTTGTACAATATGCGTGAAAATATAAAAATTTTAAGAGGAGAAAAATAAAACATGGGAAAAATATTCGTGGCTAAACTTTATAAAAATAAAAAAAACTATGAAAATAAACATCTAACTGTTTGCGGATGGATTAAATTTTTAAGAAATTCTAAAAAAATAGGATTTATATCTTTAGACGACGGTACTTATATAAAACCATTGCAAGTAATTTTTTTAAATAGTTTAAAAAACTTTCAGGATATTTCTAACCTAAATATAGGTTCAGCTGTTTGTGTTTATGGTAAATTTATTTTAACGCCAAATGCAAAACAACCATTTGAAATAAAAGCAGAAAAAATTAATATAATAGGTAAAACTCCTAGCGACTACATTCTTCAGAAAAAAAAACATTCTATGGAATTTCTAAGAACCATAATACACTTACGTCCAAGGACTTTTACTTTTGCTGCAATAAATCGCATAAGATCTCGTGCTGCTTTTGCTTTGCAAAAGTTTTTGCAAGATAATGATTTTTTTTATATTCATTCTCCAATAATTACTACCAATGATTGTGAAGGAGCTGGGGAAACTTTTACTGTAACTACCATGAATCTATCAAATCCACCGAAAACTAATACCGGTATAATCGATTATGAAAAAGATTTTTTTTTAAAACATACAATGCTTACTGTTTCTGGACAGCTTCAAGCTGAATGTATGGCTTCAGCACTATCGAGAGTTTATACTTTTGGTCCAACTTTTAGAGCTGAAAATTCGAATACTCAAAGACATGCAGCTGAGTTTTGGATGTTAGAGCCTGAAATTGCTTTTTCTGATCTTTCTGATACCATAAACATTTCTTCTAGTTTAATAAAATCAGCTATTGATTATGTTTTAAAAACTTCAATTTCAGATTTCGAGTTTTTATCTGAAACTTATGACAAAAATCTTATTAATAAACTTGAAAATACAGTAAAAAATGAATTTGAAATAATATCTTATACGGAAGCTGTAAATATTTTGATTAAAAGTAAAGTCAAATTTGAATACGAAATAAAATGGGGGAATGATCTGCAAACTGAGCACGAAAGATATTTAACAGAGAAAATATTTAAAAAACCTATATTTGTTGTCGATTACCCCAAAAACATAAAAGCTTTTTATATGAGAGAAAATAAAGATAACAAAACTGTTGCAGCAACAGATATGCTTTTTCCTGGTATTGGTGAAATACTTGGCGGAAGCCAACGTGAGGAGCGCTTAGACGTATTAAAAGACAGAATGCAAAAATTTAAGCTAAAAGAAGAAAAGTATCAGTGGTATCTAGACTTGCGTAGATATGGAACTATGAAACATAGTGGTTTTGGGTTAGGGTTTGAAAGATTTATTATGTATCTTACGTCCATGACAAACATCAGAGATGTTCTACCATTTCCTCGCACCGTCAAGAATGCAGATTTTTAAAGCGCAACATAAATTATTTATAAATTATCTAGAATTTTTTCACCATTGCAAACTACTAATTTCGGTTTTTGAAAAATATCTAGCGGATCTTTTTCAAATACAACGAAATCTGCATCTTTATTTTCTTCAATTGACCCGACATGATCGCTTATACCATTAATTTTAGCTGCGTAAATTGTAATAGATTTAATAGCTTCAAGCCAATCCATTCCAGCGTTTACAGCAACAGAAGCTGCAAGCGTTAAAAAATTACTAGGAAACTTTGGGTGATTTGAAGTTATCGCAGTCGGAATTTTCATTTTGTTCAAAAAACCCGGAATTTTTGAAAAACTGTCAGAAGTCTTATGTCTATCATTGCGCACACAAAACGGCGAGCATAAAACAGCAACGTTTTCCGAAAGAACTTCATCTGTAACTAAACTTATATCCAAAGGATTTACTAAAACTATTTTCATAGAAAACTCTTTTGCTATTCTTATAGCTGCAAAAATTTCTTCCCTTGTTTCAGCATCAATCAAAGCGGGAACTTCTCTTTCCAAAACTCTTACTAATGACTCGTGTTTTATATCGTAAGTTGGTGTTTCGCACCTATCAAGATTTGAAATAGCAAATTCTTTGTCTTCTATGTACTTTTTGGCTTTTAACAGACTTTCTCTTATTATTCCAAGTAAAAATATATTAGAATTCGAGCCAATGACTTTTTTGAGATTTATTTTTACGCTCGCAGACGAATTTATAATCATATTGTCAATTTTTTTGCCAAAAGTTTTACACGCCAAAATTTGTCCCGAAATAAGTCTTGTGCTAAAAGGAAAAATTATAACCGTTGTTACACCAGAAAAAAGTGCTTCTTTAAAAGAAGGATCCTTTAAATTTACTGAATCTAAAACTCTTAAATGCGGTGCTATAAGATCACTCTTGCTTTCTTTAAAAATTTGATCCTGATCATCTAAGCAGGTATTCCCCATAGTAGTACTGGAGTCTATAAAACCAGGAAATAAATTCATAGATTTTATGTCTATAACAGCGCCCTTAAAATCGGAAATTTTGGGACACAAAGCCATAGATCCGATTTTTTCTATAGTACCGTCCTTAACAAAAATAAAACCGTCTTCTATTAGACCAACATTTGACATAGTGTAAATTTTTGCATGAGTAATCAGCATTTATTTTTCTAACGCCGTTTTTTGCGCTTCCCTCCACGCTTTATAATGCTATTTGCTTTTTTAAGATCAGACATTTTTTCCTCGCTCCTTTTTTTAAACTTAAGAAGCATTGCTTCAAAACCAGAAAGTTCCAATTTCTTTTTGGGTTTAAATTTATTTTCATATTTATTAATTTTTTTTTTGCTATCAAATTCATCATTTACTTTTTTTGAAGACTTTTCATAATTTTCTTCGATTCTTCTCATAGAAAGACTGACTCTATCGTTTTTTAAAGTACCGATTACTTTAACTTTAACATTTTGCCCTTCTGACAAAACATCTCTGACATCAGTGACATAACTAGAGGAAATTTCAGAGATATGCAAAAGGCCAGATCTTCCATCTTCTAACTCCAGAAAAGCCCCAAAGTTAGTTATGTTTTTTACTTTTCCTTCAACTATGGATCCAATTTCTAAGTTCATAATTAAACTGAAAAATCCCCCGTTAACTACAACAACCTAACACATTTACAAAAACTCGCTCATTTTGTTTTGAAAAACCCAAAACGCTACGAGCAACATATTCAATATAATCGGGATCTTTTTCTTTAGCCAAACTAAGAATGCTTTTTAAATTATTATTTTTTTCCTCTTGAAACGAAAGTTTTTCAATAGTTTTACAAAGTTCGTGTTTTTTACTGGCAACCTGAGCCCTGCCACTAACAAAATTGAAAATTAAACCTGAAATAAATAAAAAAAGCACAAATTTTACAATTGTACCGACTCTTTTAATTTTTGGTTTCACAGTCAAATCTCCCAAATTTAGCGGCAAAAAACAGAACCCAGAACATCAGTATAGTATTAATTTTAAAAGCTAAGACTTTCCGGTTTTGCGAGAATTACGTAGATTATAGAACACTCTCCGGAAAATTTGCAAGATTTTTTTAAGTAGGGATTTACAAGCATCTAAAGCTTTTTTAAAAGGTTTTAAAGAGTGTAGTAAAAATTTTAAAATTGTGTTTTTTAAAAAAATAATAATAGGCAATATTTTAACTTTTAAGAACTTTACAGTGGATTCAATAACTGTATTTCGCACTAAGAATCTATATATAAAAGCTCCTAATAATTCGCCAAACATTATATAAAATCTTATTTCTCCATTATTAAACGCTATTGTAAACAAAAAAGTAATTAATCCAGCAAAAATAAAAAACAAGATATCAGAAAAAAAAACCCTTACTCTATCAAGTTTTAATAGTTTGTTAATTATCATAAAAAAATCAAAAAAAACTGAAAGAATTACACCAAGTAGCATTGAGAATAAAAAAACTATTGATTGTTCGATTACGCTTATTGTTTGCAAAAAACACAACCCTTGTTTCGATTTATCTAAAAATTTTAGAAAAAAAACTAGTATTTGGTGAAATATTTTGAGAATAAAAAAGAGAATCTATTTCGCCCTCAAGAAAAAGCTCACTTTTTTCAAGATTTAAATTATTTATACGAAGTTCGCGCCCTTTAACAGAAAGTTCTCCCAAATCTGTATATACAACAACAGTTTTATCATCAAAATTGCCAACATCATTGACCCCAGTCAACTTAAGCAATTTTCTGTTGCTTAAGTTTAAAGTGTGAGATTTAGAAGATTGCTTTTGTTCGGCCACTAAAATTCCCTCCAAATTTTAAAATATATTTTTTGATACACAGTTTGCTGTTTTACTATTGTGAATAAGTGTTTTTTTTAAATAGACCTGTGTGATATAGATAATGCAATTTCTTTAGCAATTTTATAGAAAATTTAATAAATAATTCGTCAAACAAACTAAAATACTGAACAAAACAATACACTTAGACTATTTAATAATTTTTTTTGATTTGTAAAGACAAAATGCGAGGCAGGTCAAAGAAGCAAGAGCTCCTAACACAGAAATACACACTTTTGAAGTATTATCTGAAGTTTGAGGTGGAAACGGAGTTGGTGACGGAGTTGGCTCTGGACTTGGGCTAGGACTTGGTTGAGGAGCGGGTGGTTGTGGGGGAACAGGTGGTTCTGGTGGAGTAGGGGGTACTGGTGGAATGTCGGGTATATATATCTGTGGGCTTTTATATTCTGGGCTTTTTTGTTCGTTGTTGTACAAAAAATAAGCAGTTTCATTTGTATTTATCCAGGTATTTTTTGGCAATTTATCAAAATCTATTTCTAATCCAAATGAAAGTTCGGCTCCAAAATAAAATTTGTCCTGAGATTTTTCGGAAAGTCTTTTGGCTGTTTCTCTATCCCACAAATCACCGACCCGCGCAGTAATAGTGTTATCGTCAATAAAAATTTTATCTGTTGTATCAATTTCTTCTGTTAAAAGTTCGGAATTTTGATAATAAGAAAGCTTAATAGTTGGTTTGCCTTGTTGGGAAGATTCAAATGAAAAACTATCTGAAAGCGTATCCGAAATTTTCACATTTCTTGTGTCTTGAGAATTTTTTACAGCTATATCGCGCATAGTCGAGGGCAAAAATCCAGCTGACACGTGAAAGTCATCATAAACATCGGGATTATAATAGCAGTGATAAAAGTATTTAACAGAATCATCTATATAAAACTTGTCGTTAGGATTAGTAGCATATTCTCTTGTTTTTTGCACATCAATTATATTTTTTCCTATATCTACTACAAAAATCGGCATTTCTTCTTTGATCTCATTAGCAATTTTTAAAGCAAAGTTTCTAGATGCGGATGAACCCGATATATTTGAAGAACTTGATTCAACAAAGTCAAGCTCATTGGTTCGTTCGTCTTTATTTGCTTTATTTGGAATTTTTGAGTGTTTTTTAGGTATAGACTCACCTTCAATTAATTCTCCTTGGGAATTCTTATAAGTGGTTCTTATCTGTGCTTGAAAAAACACCCCCGTTAAAGCCAAATTCCAGTAATGTTGATGATCTGTATATCCGGCTTCTGGATTATAAAGTCTTTGTAGCACTAATGAATTGTGCACAGCTTCAAAAAATTCTTCCGCTTTTGCGACGCTAGAGTCTGATTCTATGTCAAAAGGATCATTTCCGTCTGGGGTTCTTTGTATAATTTTCCAGTTTTTTTCATCTACTTTTGGCATTTCTTTTGCTTTTTTGACTATCTCTTTAGCGGTTTTTAATCTTCCTCCGGTGTTTGCAGAAGGATCGATACAATGCCAATTTCCATCAAACGGATTAACTCCTGTTTTTCTTGATTCTTCTTCAAGGTAATCTATAAATTCTGTATCAGCGGTTTTTTCGTAGAAATTCGAAAAGTTTACACCCACATGAGCAGGTAATTCCCAAAGGGCAGCAAAAGTGCTAGATGCAGCAGTTTCTCCATCCGAAACAAATACTACAGATTTTTTAGCATTTTTGTTTTTAAGTTTTGAAAATATTTCATTAACGAGTCGAAAACCAGATTCATTATTAGTTCCGCTATAGTAAGAAAGCCCATCGATCACGTGTTTAACGGTTTCTCTGTCTTTAAAAAATAAATCTTCTACTGT
Organism: Oscillospiraceae bacterium; assembly: GCA_031259495.1. GTDB lineage: Bacteria > Bacillota > Clostridia > Oscillospirales > Acutalibacteraceae > JAITRE01. The sequence continues at coordinate 6,471 of JAIRLJ010000021.1, forward strand.
TTCTACTGCTTCAAATTGTTTAAAAGCGTCACTAGCATTAAGCACATGTATATTAGAGTCTGAACCTCTAAATCCGCCTATATAGCCAGGTAAGGCTCCTGGAATATCTGAAATATTTTGTGTTTTGGGAGGGTTTTTTCTTTCATTGCCATGAGGGATATAACAGGGAAAGTCTTTTTGACCCGTGTGTATTCTTCCACCGTATCCAAAACCAACAACACAAACATTTACTTCTCGATTCGGATTACTATGATAAAGCTCGTCAATAAAAGCTTTTGCTGAGTCTGATGTTACTTGCCAGCGTGTAGTGTGTGAACCATAATTTGGATCGTGCTCCGCGTCTGAAGCGACATCTTTTACGCCCATAGAAGAAGTACAGTCGATCACTAAACTAACAAAAAGTGGCTCTTGGTTTTGTTGACCTTCAGCTGTCAAACTTAGTTGGTATTTATCTCTTACTTGGCTTAGTTCCTTTGACATATGAAATTTTGATTCTTCGGAATTTCGATGACCAAAATTTCTTATTTTTAAGCTTTTCATATTATTTTTTTCCGCACTAGCGCAAAAATTAGGATTCATAGTGAATAATAAACATATGAATACGTTTAAAAATTTCAAAATAAACCTTTTACAAAATCGCTTATTAGCTTTCTTTTTCATTTCTTTTAGCTCCTTTTTAGTTTTTTAAAAATATATATTCAATGGCTTTGTAAACAAAAAAATATTTTTATAATAAAAAAAATAAAATAAAAAATTTCTCATTTAACACCTACTTAATATATGACGTGAAAACACAAATTGATAACTAAGACTCCTCAAAACTGTTTTTTTAACAATCTTCGGAAAATTAAAACTTAAAATATTTGCATATTTTTTTAAATTATTAAAAAGTTAAAAGTATTTGTTTTAGATCTTTTTTGGTCAGAAAGATTTTTTTTATTTAACAACATATGTAGATCATATATTTGTCTCTTTTGTTTTTGATTCGCATATTATTTGTGATAAAGCTACATAAAAAGAGGTAATAAATGTGTGGAATCGCTGGGTGGGTAGATTACAACAAAAATCTGCAACACGAAAACCAAATCGCCGACAAAATGAGCCGAACTTTGGCAAAAAGGGGGCCAGATGAGCATGGTAGTTTATTTACTACTCACGCCTTACTTTTACACAGACGATTAAGCGTTATTGACAAAAATGGCGGAAGGCAGCCAATGACATTTTCTAATGCTGGAGAAACATATACCATAACTTATAACGGTGAACTTTATAATACGAACGAAATAAGAAACAAACTTTTGTTAAAAGGTTTTAATTTTGAGAGTCATTCTGATACAGAAGTAGTTTTGAAATCTTACATATATTGGAAAAATGAATGTTTAGAACATTTCAATGGCATATTTGGGTTTGGTGTTTGGGAGCACAATAGTAAAAAACTTTTTTTAGCAAGAGACAGGATAGGTGTTAAGCCTTTATTTTTTGTAGATTATAATAACGGAATAATTTTTGGTTCTGAAATAAAAACTTTGCTCGCTCATCCAAAAATAAGACCCGAAGTTTCTAAAGAAGGATTAAATGAAATTTTTTTATTAGGTCCCGCTAGAACTGCTTCTATGGGAATAGTAGGAGGTATAAAAGAGCTTGAACGCGGTAATTACTTGGAATTTACTCACAATAGGATATTCAAAAAAAAATACTGGCAAATAAGAGCTAAAGAATTTTATGATGGTGAAAAAATTGCAATTAAAAAAGTTAAAGCATTGATTTTTGATGCTATAAAAAGACAACTTGTATCTGATGTACCTCTTTGTACTTTTCTTTCAGGTGGGTTAGATTCCAGTATTATTTCGACTGTTGCTGCTGAACATTATAAAAATTTGAATAATACTAAACTTACAACCTATTCGGTTGATTATAAAGATAATCATAAATATTTTATTAAAAGTTTTTTTCAGCCAAACTCAGACAAAGAATACATAAAAACAATGTCAAATTTTTTAAGCTCTAATCACAAAAATATAATACTTGATAATTTCGCACTTATAAATGCGCTAGATGAATCCACATTTGCAAGAGATTTGCCGGGTATGGCAGATATAGACTCTTCGCTTTTATTATTTTGCAAAGAAATAAAAAAAGACTTTACTGTAGCGCTTTCTGGTGAATGTGCAGATGAAATTTTTGGAGGGTATCCTTGGTATCATGACAAAAAACTTTTGTTTTTTGATGGATTTCCTTGGTCTAGATCATTGGAAATTAGAAAAAATATAGTAAGAGAAAATTTCTTAATAAATCCTGATGAGTACGTAAGGGAAAAATATTTACAAACTATAAACACTGTCGACAAACTACCTACTGATACGAAATTTAACAATAGAATTAGAGAAATGTTTATACTAAATCTTGATTGGTTTATGCAAACTCTACTAGACAGAAAAGACAGAATGAGTATGTTTTCAGGGCTCGAGATACGTGTACCTTTTTGCGATCATCGCATAGTTGAATACGCTTACAATATGCCATGGAGCATAAAAACTTTGAACGGAAGGGAAAAAGGGATAGTAAGAGAGGCTTTAAAAAATACACTTCCAAAAAACATTGTTGAACGCAAAAAAAGCCCATACCCGAAAACATTTAACCCGTTCTATATGCAAGCCGTAAGCAAAGAAGTGATAAAAATACTGCACAAAAAGACTTTATTAAAAGAAATTTTGAATCATAATTTCATTATAAATATAATAGAAAACCCAGAAAAAATTAAAGATCCGTGGTACGGGCAGTTAATGGGTGCTCCTCAAGTCTTAGCATATATCGTACAACTTGATAGGTGGTTTGACAGATATAAAATACAAATAATTTAAAAACTGTTGTACAAATTACAAAATTATTAAGAGGCATCTAAAAAAAGCGTGGGAGGAGTAAGGAAAGTAAGAATATAGTTTAACTTGGCCGGGAATTCTAATTAAATCAACATATTACCGAGCGAATTCATATGTTATGGCTTATTCTTTTGCAAATAAAAGACTTGAAATATTAAATTTTATGATGTTAGAATTGCTGTGTTTGAGAAGGTCGCGCAAATATTACTTAGAAGGAACTTCTCTTATTTTAATAATTTTATTTTTACTGGAGGGGTTGGATGAATAAATCTGAGTTGGTCGCGTCTGTAGCAAAAAAATCTGGACTTAGTAAGAAAGATTCAGAAAAGGCGGTTTTGGCTTTTATTAAGTCTGTCATTCGAACGCTTAGCAAGGGAGAAAAAGTTCAACTTATAGGTTTTGGTACGTTTGATGTTCGCAAGAGGCCCCAGCGACAGGGTAGAAATCCTAGCACCAACAAAATAATGACTATTAAAGCATCTTGTTCTCCGGTATTTAAAGCTGGTAAACAGTTTAAAGATACTGTGAACAGGAAGTGTAAATGTAAAAAATGCTAGTTTTTTTGTTTTATTTTAGCTTTATTGTCTGTTAAGTTTTGTTAGTAAAATTTTGAAATAAAAATAAATCGGTTTTCCAGGTGTTTTGTTTTGTACGTCGTCTTTGTGAGTAACATTGGCGGCGTTTATTTTTTTAAAAAAAGAGGCATAGTCTTGTATTTAGATGAAAATTATGGTTTAGCGGTAATAGGCGCGGGACATGCTGGGATAGAATCAGCTCTTATTGCTGCAAAGTTAGGTGTAAAAACTGTAATTTTTACTATGAGCATGGATTTTATCGGAAATTGTCCATGTAACCCTTCTATAGGAGGAACAGCTAAAGGACATCTAGTACGTGAAATAGATGCTCTTGGTGGCGAAATGGCAAAAACTGCCGATAAGTGTTGCATACAAGCTAGAGTTTTGAACAAAGGAAAAGGTCCAGCGGTTCACTCTTTAAGAATGCAAATAGATCGTCACAAATATGCACAAAAAATGAAACAAAAAATAGAACAACAAAACTATTTAGATGTTAAACAAGCTGAGATTGTTTGCGTTTTAAAAGACAAAAATTTTTATATATTAAAAACGAAACACGGGTTAAGTTTTAAAGTTAAATCAGTAATTTTAGCAACTGGAACTTATCTTGAGGGAAAAGTTTTTATAGGGCAAACTTGTTACAATAGTGGCCCAGATGGAACTTTTCCGTCTATGTTTTTAAAAAAATCACTCGAAGAAATCGGAGTAAAGTTTAGACGTTTTAAAACCGGCACACCAGCGAGAGCTTTAAAATCTAGTCTTGATTTTTCAAAAATGCAAATTCAGTTAGGAGACAAAGATGCAGAATTATTTTCGTTTTGTAATTTAAAAAATAATGTAAAAAATTTAAGTGTTTGCTATATAACCTGGACAAACGAAAAAACAAAAGACGTAATCTTAAAAAATGTTTTAAAATCTATCTTTTACACAAGAGAAAACAAAGCGATTGGTCCAAGATACTGTCCTAGCATTGAAGACAAGGTGATTCGTTTTCCTAAAAGAAAAAGACATCAAATTTTTGTAGAACCTTGTGGGATAAAAACAGATGAAATGTATTTACAAGGTCTATCTAGTTCTTTACCAGAAGACATACAAATAGAATTTTTAAGGACCATTTCTGGTTTTGAAAATATAAGCCTAACTCGACCAGCTTATGCCATAGAATATGACTGTATTAACCCAATATGTCTTGATTCAACTCTCGAATTTTCTAATTGCACCGGATTATTTTTTGCAGGCCAAATAACGGGTAGCTCAGGCTATGAAGAAGCCGCTGCTCAAGGGATAGTTGCTGGAATAAATGCTGCACTTAGAGTTTTAGGTAAACCGCTATTAATTTTAAAAAGAGAAAGCTCGTATATAGGAACTTTAATTAATGATATGACAACAAAGGGCGTAAGCGAGCCTTATCGTATGATGACTTCTCGTGCTGAACATAGGCTTATTTTAAGACAAGACAATGCAGACGAAAGACTTATACCAATTGCTAAAAAATTAGGCCTTATTAGCGATAAAAGATGGGAAAATTTTCTTGAAAATTTAGAATTAAAAAACAAGCAAATGAAAAAGCTCAAAAATACAATTTTATCTCCAAACAAAGAAGTAAATAAAAAATTAGAAAGTATAGGTTCAGCAAAAATTAATACCGGTATAAAGCTTTCTGAGCTGTTGAAACGTCCAGAAATTAATTATAGAACTTTAATAGATCTTGACTTTTTGAATAGCAACTTACCTGAATTTCTGTGCAGAAAAATTGAAATTCAAATAAAGTATGAAGGCTATATAAAAAAACAATTAGCTAATATAAAAAAAACAAAAAAAAATAGTTTTAGGAAATTACCTAAAACTTTAAACTACAAGAATATTACAGGTTTAAAACTTGAAGCGCAGGAAAAACTTCTAAACTCTAAACCAGAAAATATAGGTGAAGCTGCAAAAATTTCTGGAGTAGGTCCTGCTGACATTGCAATTTTACATGTCTGGCTTGCTAAACATCAAAAACAATCAAAAATTCTTTAACACTAATATTTAGCCTCTTTTTATCGAAATTTTTCCAAGATATAGAAAATTTTCGTTTTGAAGAACAGTTTATGTTTACAAACTAGAAAACCGGATTACCAGCATCATCTAAAAATGTTACATCTTTTTCTTCAACAAATCTGACTTCGTTATCATTTATGCCTTTGATTGTAACAACACCAAATCCAAATCCTAAAGCTTCAGTAGTAAATTCCGATTCTGCCTCAAAATATTCGAAATTTGATACAGTATCAGTGTCTATCCAAGGATATAGATCATCGCTAGGCCAAGCTTCTTCTGAAAGCTTTAATAAATTCGGTTGAAAATGTATTTTTGCACCAGTTTTTACACGAATTCTAGAAAAATTTTTTTGTCCTTTAGGAACAAAATTTGCAATAAATTTTGTAAAAATATAACGCCCTGAGTCATCTGCAAGCCAAGCTTTTTGTTGATCTGTACTAATCCATTTTATTGATACTTCTTCGTTAGGACGGAAATATTCACCTTCAAATATTACATTATCGTTGTGTTCTCTAAAAATTGGTATAAAAAAACCAAATTTATTTTGGAACTTTCGCGGTTGAGCTAAAAAATTAATGTCACCATTTGCCTCTACGCTATAACTATTTGCTGATAGTGGCGCTGGCCGTGCCACTGGATTGGGCAGTGGAGCCCGTAGCGGTGGTTCTTCTATACGCCTTTTCAAACATGCAATAGCCGCCTGCAACTCTGTTTCTATAATAGGATTTGAGGCTCCTGGTGTTTGAAATGTACTTAAAAGAAGTTCTAGGCGCGGTATTGCATACTGTACATCATCGTTATGCACTTCGTTTGCAACAAGCAAACCTTCTCCTATATTTTCTAACCTATTCAAAGGGTTATAATAGACTCGATAATATCTTTCACCTAGCGCTATCGATGGCTGTGGTGCTTCTGCTGGCGGTATACCCATACGCTCTTCCAAACGTGTAATAGCTGATTGCAACTCCCGTCCTACTATAGAATTTGGGTATCCTGCTGTACTTAATCTTTCAAAATGAGATTTTAGACGCTGTAGTGCATACCCCATGTCATCGTTATGCACTCCGTTTGCAAAACGCAAACCATTTCTTGCATGTTGTAACCTTCCCATAAAATTCCTGGTCTGATAATAGTTTTCGCCAAGTGCTACCGGTGGTGCTGGTGGTGCTGGTGCTGGTGGTGCTGGTGCTGGAGCTACTGGGGCTGGTGCTGGTGGTTTTGGGGAAAAACTTACACCAAAACGCGGCGGTGCTGCTGGGGCTGGTGCTGGTGGACGTTGCGCTTGGCGTGGATGTGATGGTGTTGTTGTCGATGGACGACGACGTGAACGTGCCGCTGGTGTTAAAGGACGCACTGGCGGTGGTATCTGTGGTTGTGGCGCTGATGATTCAAACGAAACAGGTGATACATCTTCTTCGAGTACAAATCTGACTTCATCGTTTCTTACACCTTTAATTATAATAATACCTAATCCAAACCCTAAAACTTGAACTTTAGTCCCAGCTTCCATGTCCCAACTATCAAAATGTTGTAAGTCATAAAAAGTTGTAAGAGGGTAAGGATCCTCCACCGGCCAGTTCCCTTCAACCTTATTTAAACCTGGTTGAGCATAGACTTTTGTTGTATTTTTTACCCTAACTTCAGGAATACTACTATCTCCGTTTGGACCTGTATTTGTAAAAAATTTTGTGGAAATATACTGTCCTGGGCGTCCTTCTAACCAGACTTTTTGCGCATCCGAACTAACATAATTTACTCTCAATGATGCTCCAGGTTGAAAATAACCTACAAAAGTTACTTTGCCATCGTCCTCCTTATATATTGGTATATTAAAGCTGAAAACGTTTGTTACAGTTGTGGGTTGTTCGGTATAGTCGAAGTCACCGTTTGGTGTTACAACAGGGGGATTTGTTAGGCTTCTAATAAATTCGTAAGGTGCAGCACTAGCTGTGTCTGACATTTGATGTAGTGAATAAGGAGTTAGTGCAACTAAAGAAGAAATACCTGTTAATGCACTGACTTTTAGTAACCTTGACAAATCTCTTTTTATTTTTAAATTTCTTTTTCTTTGTATAGCAGTATCTAAATTTTTTCTATACTCATCTTCT
>JAIRLJ010000016.1 GCA_031259495.1 Oscillospiraceae bacterium
GACGAAAGCTTTCCGCCGTTTTATGCCAACCAAGCTTCAGAAGTTTTTTTCTTCTAGCTTTTAAGTCTAATTAATTTTCATAATGTAATTCTAATGTTTTTAGTTTCACGGGAAGCTTACTAAATATACACGTTTACCACTAAATTGAATATTATCAGCTCGTATGCTAGCCTAAAGATTGTTTGTGAGAATGTTGTCTTATGAACTTAATTGTAAAAATAAGATTTTGTTTATAAATTGGTTTTGTTGCGTCTTTTTCTAAAACAAACTAAATAGGGTAAAAAAAGTGTGTACTAATTTTGCAACAAGAAAAATCTACTTAAAAAAAATTATTTTTATGTCAAGACTTAGATATATGGCTATCTTCGTTTTTTTGGCATTTTTTTCGGGAATTTTGTGTTTTTTAAATTTTTATGTAGGGCTTGCTTTATTTTTTTTAAGTTTTATATCTGGCGCTTATGTAGTTTGTATTTATGCAAAAAAGCGTGTGGAATTCTTGGATTACTACTATACTCCACATCATCTTTTTATAGAAAAAGGTGTTTTTTTAAAACAAAAAATAAAGATATTGCTAAAAAATGTACAATATGTAGATAAAACAACAGCACTAGATCAGAATTTTTTCGGACTGTGCACTCTTGTTTTTCATTTACCAGGATCAAAAATCAAACTTGAAAATTTAAATAATAAAACGGAAGCAAATATAATACTTAAAGAACTTAAACTTGATTAAAAAAATAAAAAGGAATTTAAGCTTGGTTAAAGAGAATAAAGCAAAAGATTTAACTCAGACAAGTATTTACACTATTTTTGAATATCTGTATAGATTTTTGTTTATATTGATGGTACCTTTTTTAAAGCAAGTTTTGTTGGCTATAGTTAATCCAAAAGAAATAACAAATTTGATAACATTAAGCTCTATTTCGGCAGTTTCTATAATTTTTTTAGCGTATCTGAGTTATTTAAAAAAACAATATTTATTCCAAAATAATGTTTTAGAGTTTAGGAAAGGAGTTCTGTTAAAACACAGTTCTTTCTTAAAATCTGAAAGATTAAAAACTATTTTACTCAGAAAAACTGTTGGTACTAGTTTTTTTTCTTCTTCCAAAATTTTTATTGGAACTTTGGCAAATGTTAAATATAAAACCGAAATTTCTTTAACGTTAAAAAATCCATCTATAAAAAACTTTTATAATTTTTTTTTTACAAAACAAAAAATAAGTAAAGTTTACAAAGCAAAATTTCATAGAATATTTTTAATTTCTCTTTTATATTCGAACCCAATAAGGGGCATAATTTTCTTTCTTCCTTTTCTTGATCGATTAGGAAATTTAATCGGTAATCAATCTCGAAACTATTTTTACAAAACATTAGATTTGGGTTTGGGTTTAATATCTCTAAATGTTAAGCCAGCAACGTTTGTTTTAATAAGAACAATCTTGGTTGGTTGCAGCATAGCATTTATCCTAAGTGTAGTTAAGAACTTAAAATTAAAATCTTACTGGACAGATAATGAAATTTATATTTCATCTGGTTTGATAAATAAAAACGAAATTGTAATAAAAAAAAATTCCGTAAACGCTCTAATCATAAGACAAAATGCTTTCATGAAAATATTTAAAATATATAACGTATATTTGAACGCCGTCTCCCACAAAAAAGCAAGATTAGATAGAAATCCTATACTAATAGGATGCACAAAAAAAGAAATTAAAAAAATTCTTCCTATATTTTCGCATTTTTTTGTGCAATCGAACAACAAGATAAGTATGCCAAAATTCTCAAAATGGTGGTTTTTTCTAAATCCAATTTCGGTGCTTTTTTTATCTATTGTTGTTTTTATTTTTATTTTAAAAATAGATAAACAACAAATTCTTATTATTCCTGCTGTTTTTTTGTTTTTTGCATGTCTTTGTTTTTTTATTGTAAAAATTAGTGCCTTTAAAACAAGCGGAATTTCGTCTTCGAGTAACTTTTTATTTATAAATAGTTACAGTCTTTTTTCGAATTATATGGTTCTTACAGAATTAAAAAAAGTATCGCTTTACAAAATTAATAAAAATGCTCTATTTCCAAAATCAAAAACTTGCGAATTACAAATATTTATATACTCACAAAATAAAAAGCAATTCAAAATAAAAAATTTGCCTATAAATAATCTTAGTAAATTCTTAAGCTATGCATTTTAGAAAAATTTTAACATGACAAGCCCTTAAGTAAGCTCTAAAACTTTATTTTCATTTATTATCAAATTATTAACACATACGGAAATACAAATACCGGGAATTTCAAAATTTTCTTTGAAAATTTCTATATTATATTCACCTGTAATCACATCTTTATACTGAGTCATTAAAATTTCAGACATTTGATCAACAACAGAAAAATAATAAGCTTTTGAGCTATTCTTGAAAATCCAATCAGTTCTACTTATATGATAGATTGGTTTAAAATTTACCCTATTTTCTATAACAGCAACATCGAATATTTCAATTTTTATAAAATAAACACTCACAAGAGGAAAAGAAAATTTTTTTATATTGGCCATATTGTTTCCGAAAGAATCCAACAAAAATATACTTTTTAAAAATCTTTTATTTTTAGTTACAACCCTATATTTTATTTTTGAGTTCTCATCAAACACCAAAAACAAATTCGAATCACATCCTAATTCTCTTTTCATGCAGAGCTTTATTCTAAACACCCCCTTCTACTAAGGTCACGTTACGTTTGAAAGATGTATTTTTCTTCTATTTTTTTAAAACACTCTAGAGTTCGTGCCTCCTGCCACCAATTGCGTGCATAGCGCAAACGTAAATCTTCCCAAGCACAATTACGGGAAAAATTTACTATCATCGCTTTTTCTCTGCCTTCTTCCAATTCTTGTTTTGAAAAAACAAAATTTGTGAAATCTTTACTATCCAAATCTTCACTTTCCATAGACACGTCAAAATTAAATTTAAAAGGCAAGTCCATTATTTTGTTGTAACAAACAGCATTTATAATATCTTCGCTACAAAAAGAAACGTCGCAAATATGGTCCTTTGCATACTGAAAAAACTTTTGATACACCGCATTCTCACGACACAGCTCCAAATTCCAAATCAATACAGAGCCTTCTATACACTGGTTTAAAGTTTCTAAACCAACTTTATTTTTGAACTCCTCACCTGCGTTTCTATTTGAAATATCTGGTACACCAGCTACATATATATCTTTCAAGTCTAATTGCTTGAAAACCTCGTTAAGATCGCAAAAAACAAGGGTACGCGGATCTAAAGTTACACACTTTTTCACATTTTTTAAAAGAAATTTTGAAACGCTTAATTTGTGAAAAGCCGAATCCTTAGAAAGTTCAAAAAAATTTGAATTATCAGGATCAAGCATATCTATAAACTCAATTCTAAAATTATCATTCTCCAATTTTTTAAACTCATCTTTGAAATTATTATCAAAATCCTCTGAAGTCATGATAAAAAATCTATATTTAGTTCGCTCATCAGCGTGATCAATCACAGATTTTGTACAAACTAGAGCTTGAAAAGTAGAGTCGTTATCAACAAAAATTGCCACAGATAACTCATCAGAATACGGTTTACTAGCAACTCCCGCAATTCTGCCGTCTGAAACTCTAGAACAAGATGACAGAAAAAAATACAAAAACATCAAAAAAACTAAAACTAAAATTTTTTTTGAAATATTTATAACTTTCGAACAACAAAATAACATATCCCTACCAACTCTGCAAAACATGGTCGAGGTGGCAAGATTCGAACTTGCGGCCCCTACGTCCCGAACGTAGTGCTCTACCAAACTAAGCCACACCCCGAAACGATACTTTACACACAAAAACTGGAGAGATTATAGCATGTTTATTAAAAAGTTTAAAAATCAAATTAAACAATATTGCTAAAAAAACGCTAAATTGCACAACAAGTTCTAGCAAAACTCGACAATATATAGAGCCAACAAATCTTTTATTTACTACGGAACCGGTGGAGGGATTCGGACTCGCGACCTGTTGATTACAAATTAAAATACAATCATATAATACCGTACATCTTTATGTATTATCGTGCACCATTGTGTATTACTGTGTGCCTTATATCTACTGACTTTTGGAAGATTCTCATCCAAGAATCATTTCTAAGTCATCTTTCTGGTTGAATTTAAGAAAAAATGCAAATTTGGTGTATATTTAGTGTATGTTCGGACTATTTCACACACAAAATATTTTTCAAGTTGTTCATAGATTCACCTCTAATTTTCTCAACTGTGATCTTTAAATTTTTTTGTAAAACTGAATACTCTTTTTGATTAGTTAAGATAGCCACTTTTATGGCATCGTATAATTTCCCAAATTCGTATAAAATCGAATTTGAATTATTAAATTTGTAAAGTTTTCTATAACTCTTTTCGATAACTATCGGCTTTAAAAAACCGTAGCACAAATTAATATTTCCGCTAACTTGATTTTTAAGATATCCATATCGATCTACATTTTCAAGAACAGGCAGAATAAAATCAGAGTTTTCTACTTCTTTATAAAATTCTTCAAAATTCAAATTAGTTTTTATTTTAACTCGCTCTTTAATTTCTTCTGGAATTTTTAATGATTCTATGTTGAAATTATCACGATTGTATCCTGCTATGGTTATATTAAAATCCATGCCTTCGTTAAATATTGTTTTTAACAAAGCAAAAAGCTCGCTTAAGTCTTTGATACTTAGCCTGCCTGGAATCAAGAAGAAAGTTATTGTATTCTTCAGTTTATTTATTGTTTTGCCATAATAATTAGGATTTACATATTTACCAGTGTTGTCTTTAAAGTCTCCAAGCCTTATCGCTCTATTTTCCAAAACAATATTATATTTACTTGGTGTAATGTCTTTTCGACCATGAAATACCGATATAGCCTTTTTACAACTTGTGTTGTTTTCAAGCTTTTTAAATAAAACATTGAATCTGTGAGAATCATTATTAGACGCAAAAAAAGATAATTATATTTTTTGTAATATTCGCAAATTTTGTCACTCATTTTATCAAATTGATCTAAATCTTCAAATTCAAAAATTCTAATTTTTTTCTTGGTTTTTTCAAACAAACAAAATGGATTACGGTGTTTCGTGCACATCACTACATCCACATCAAAACCTAAATCAACAAAATACTTGCTCCATCCAGGTAAGCACTCCATATGGTAATCGTTTTGTTCTATTATCAAAACTGATTTTTTAGAAACTTTGATTTGATTGTTACCAAACTCTTTCAAATTTCCTATTTCAAACGCGTGCTGATTTAAAATACGTGTGAATAAAAACAATAACGATAAAGAAACAAACAAAAAAACAAACAAAATTAAAATTTTAATGCACATCCAATGCTCACAAAATTTTTTTTGCATATATAAACCCCGTCATTTTATTTAGATCGTCATGGATAATAGTTTTAAACCCGGATTTTAATAAAATATTTTTTAGTTCTTGCCCACCATCGTTGTGGTGCCACTCTAATATTACGGCGTCTACTTTTTCTAGTACCTTGTTTTGATATAGATCGGGAAGTATTTCATACTCCGCCCCCTCACAGTCTATTTTTAATAATACTTTTTTATGAGATTGTTTTTTCAATATGTTGAAAATAACATTGGAGGCTTTTTTAAGTTTAATACTTATTTTTTTACATTTAGAAAGGCGTTCAGGATTTATGACATTTTTGTTAAAATTTTTTTTGTTTTCATGAAATGTACTAATATCAGGTTTTCTCTCTTTGTCATACAATATTTTCTTTTTTTTGTTTTTATCCGAAAGCCCAAACTCAAATATCCTGACCTTTTCTTTAATTTTTGGATTTAATAATAAATTTTGCCTTCCTAGTTCCAAAGTCTCTGGAAACGGCTCAAAACCATACACTTTAGAAACATTGTTATACAGAGAAAAATAAATTGCGGCTGCGCCAATGTTGAAACCCACATCAAAAACTATAAATTCGCCTTTTAACGTACCAAAAAAGCTGTAAGAATTGCGTAAGAAAATTTCGTTAAATATTTCAAAATCCCTATCAGAATCCACTTTAAACTCGAATTCATTTTTCTTAAGGATGCAACCCTTTCTGAGAGAAAATCCATTATGTGCGGCTATATTTTTATTTTCATCGCTTAAAATAAACCCAGGTGGAATTTTAACAATTTCTTCATTTAAATTTAACGGTTCAGAATCACTTTTTAAATAAATACTATTTAGAGTTGTTCCCAAAAAAAACAAAAAACCAAAATGATAATTTTTTTCATTTCTTTTTTCCGTTCAAGGCTAAAATTTCTCCTGTGTTTTTGTTTTCAGAAAATTTATTAGAAAAATTAAAATTGTTTTTATGAAGCAAATTTTCAATTTTTTCCAAATCATTTATATTGTGCCATTCGAGAAACAAATAACTTACTTTTTTGAGAAGCCGATGTTCGTCTAGCAACGGCAAAAATTCGCTTTCTGCACCCTCACAGTCAATTTTTAAACATATTTTTCTTTTTTTGAGTATAGATTCAAAAAAAATTTTGTTTAAAATTCGGATTGGGTTTTTAAGTTTTACTTTTTCATTATAAACGGGCTCGTTGTAAAATTTAAGGCAGTTTGAATATCTGTGCGCACTTTGCGACTCTGTACTAGCCGAGTTTGAAAAATTTTTACAATATGGAGCCGTTATGGTTTTGTTTTTGTTCGACCATCCAAAATCGAATATCTTAATTTTGCTAGAAAGATTTGAATTTAAGTCTACTATGTTACGCCTGCATTGTTTGATTGTTGGCAAAAACGGTTCAAAGCTATAAACATCGGTAACGTTTTTTAGGTTAGCAAAAAGAAGCGATGTGCATCCAATATTGGCTCCAACATCAATAAAGATGAATTTATTATTACTTTTTTCAATTAATTTCGTATTGTAAATCTTTCTTATAAAAACTTCTTCAAAAGTTCCAAAATCAGTATTAGAATCCAATTCAAACACAATGCCATCTGCATAAACTTTATTTTTTCCAAAGCAAGAAAACCCTTTTTTGTTTAACAAATCTTTTTTCGTTTCGTCTATCACATAACAATCTTCACTATTTGAATTAGAATCATTTTTTGGTTGCGAAAATTCGGAAATTACTTGATTGTACCATTCAGAGTGAATCTGAGAAATTTTATCCCAATTTGTCCTTTTTATTTTTTTCTCAACATCTTTAAGCAAAGCTTTTGTAGTTTTTTCTTTTAGCACTTCTTTTACAGCACAAGAGATAGTTTTTGAATCTAGGGGGTTTGCAAGCGTATAGCTGCACTCTTCTAGATCCTTAATAAAACTACTATCAGATGCAATTATTGGCCTTTTGGCAGCGATTAAAGATCTTATTGCCCCACTTTGACAAGTTGCACAAGTCATGTTTGTATCGGGCATATCGCCCACATTTTTTTTATAAAGAGCAAATAAAATATCACAAGCTTGTAAATACTCCTGAATTTCGTCTTGTGTAAGAAAATTTTCGATTATTTTAATTTTTGAATTTAATCCCATTTTGTTTACTTTTTCCTTCATAAAATCTGAATATTCAAGCTTTGTTGTGATTGTGTCGTTACTACTATTATTAGAACAAGCCAAACAAAAAAGAAGAATTTTTTTGTTTTTAATTTTTTTTTGTATTTCAGGAATGGCTTCTATAAGCTCTGTGTACCCTTTAAATTCCGAAGCAAAACCGTGTGCGCCTAAAACAAGAGTGTCGTTATCAATTCCCAATTTTTTTCTGAGTTCTGATTTGTCGTGATTTCTAGCTAAATATTGACCATGTGGAATAATCTTAATTTTTTCGGGGCATATATTTTTTGATATTAAAATATTTCTGTGAATTTCTGTGTGAATAATAATAAGATTAAGTTTGTTTAAAGTATTTACGCAATCGTTAATATATTCTTCGGATGTTGGGTACACATTTTCTTGAAAACTAGCAAGTAAAGTATGAAAAGTTACTACAATAGGCTTGTGGAGTCTAACTTTTTTTATAAAACTTAAAAAACTTTTTTCATCGAAAATTCCATTTTCGTGCTGTACATGAACTATCTGGCAATCTGAGCTCAAAATTTTGCAAGCTAAATTTTCTAAAGATTCTTTTTTGTTCCAAAATCTTCCTTCGATTTGTAATAAATCATTTGAACGATCCGTCTTTTCTACAGGAGGGAAAACTTTAAATTCAAAATTTTTCAAATGGTTGTATAAAAAATTCGAATACTCTGCTATTCCACAATTGGTTTTATATGTGCTCACAACGGCAATCTTAGGCTTTAGAGCTTTATTTTTAAAAAGTTTGCATAATTTACCCAAAAAACCAAAAACAACATTGGTATAAAGATAGTCAATGTTATAATTAAAAACTTTTATGTTTTCTAAAAGACAAATTTTTGCTCCTATATTTGCGAAAGCAAATTCCTAGTATTTTCTGATGTTTCGATTATTGTTTATTTCGGTTAAAAAAGCATTAGCTGTGTAAATATATTAAAAATTTAGTATTACTATGCATTTTGATTTTTTAAATTTACAAAACCGAAGGCAACAAGATAACACATACAAAATTTTACTATTTCAAAAAATTTAGACTCAATCGACTTTTCTAGCTTGGAAAATTTACGGCGAGTTCACTCGTTCTTCTATGATTTTAGAAGATGACGGCTATACAGAAAAAATAGAATGAAACTGGATTTTAGCAAGCAT
Source organism: Oscillospiraceae bacterium (assembly GCA_031259495.1). Classification (GTDB taxonomy): domain Bacteria; phylum Bacillota; class Clostridia; order Oscillospirales; family Acutalibacteraceae; genus JAITRE01. Next base: position 8,731 of record JAIRLJ010000016.1, read on the forward strand.
AGATAAAATTACAATTGATTCAAAAAACGGAACGGACATAGATAATCACGGCAATTCTAGGTATGACGGGACTTTTTTACCAGTTCCGAAGTTTTTTTATCATAAAGCCTGGCTTTACAAAGTCACTGTTTCAACACATTTACAAGGAAATCCAGCGAGGGTCACGGAAGATTTTAGCACGAAGAGTTGGGGTGGGTTTTGGGGATTGGGGGTTGAAAATTCTGTTGTATGTAGTTGAATGATATACCTGAAATCGTATATGTACTCAACCTTACCGTGAAACCACTTCTCTTCAATAATGCAAATTTTATCATCATTTGTCGTCTTAGCAATCTTTCTCCACCAATATGCGGTAATCGCTATGGTGGAGGCGAGGGGAATCGAACCCCTGTCCGAAAATTACTTACTAAAGTTTTCTACGAGTGTAGCTAATATTTTATATTTCCCTTATAAACTCGCCTATTAGCAGGCTAATTTATTTGGTAGCTTTAATTTCATAATACAAACCTAAGCCAGGTTTTGTATTACGTTCACCACTAATCGACGCTTTGATTAAGTCGTGGTACCCTAACCAAAACGACAGCTAAACTAAGCTGCTAATAACTGTTGTCTGTTGTCAGTTAATTCTAAAAATTGCGGTTTATAAATGGTACCGCACCACTACTCGCTTACTAAAGCTTACAATCTCCGTCGAAACCTTTACGCCCCCATTTTATTAGAATAATAGTTTTTCATTGTGCGTTCTATGTCTCTTTTTGCGCTTTTATCTGCCATGTCCCGCCGCTTTTCATAAATCTTCTTACCTTTACAAAGTCCAACCTGCACCTTAAACAACGATCCCTTTAGATATATACTAAGCGGCACAATCGAATAACCCATGCGCTTTACTAAACCATAAAGACGTGCTATTTCTTTTTTTTTAACAAGTAAACACCTCGGCCTTATAGGATCATGATTAAAAACGTTGCTATGCTTGTAGTGACTTATGTGAAGCTGATTTATAATAAGCTCGCTTTTAACTATGTTACACCAAGAATCTTTGATATTAACTTTAGATAGCCTAAGCGATTTTACCTCTGTGCCCAAAAGCTTTATTCCTGCTTCAAAACTTTCCAAAATTGTGTAATTATGAAACGCTTTTCTGTTTCGAGAAATAGTTTTTATTTGCGCACTGCCCACAGCTCCTCCTACAACAAAAACAATAAAAACAACACAACAAAATGATTCTAACATTAAGCCTTATCTTTAACAATTTTAAAACACCATAAAATAGGTCTTATTATACAAGTGATGTATGCTTAAAATTTGGAACAATTTCTTTTAATAAAAATTCAATCTTTGAATTGTCTCCTACATCAGAGAATTTTTTTAATTTTTCAAGATTTTTAAAAAATTTCTCTTTATTAAATTCTAAAGGTCGACCTACATATATTTTTTTGTTTTTTGTTTTTTTAATCCCTTCTTCGTTTAATAAAAGCTCTTCATATAACTTTTCGCCTGGCCTCAAACCGGTAAATTTAATTTCTATGTCTTGGTCAGGTACAAAACCAGAAAGTCTAATCAGATTTTGAGCCAAATCTCTTATTTTCATAGGTTCACCCATATCCAAAATAAAAATTTCTCCACCCATTGCCATACTTCCCGCTGTAAGTACTAAAGAAACAGCTTCTGGTATCGTCATGAAATATCTGATTATATCAGGATGAGTTACAGTCACAGGTCCACCTTCTTTTATCTGTTCTTTAAACAGCGGCACAACAGAGCCATTAGAATCCAAAACATTTCCAAATCGAACAGCTGCAAACTTAGTTTGACTTTGCTCAGCAAAGTTTTGCACAATCATTTCACAAATTCTTTTCGTAGCTCCCATTATGTTGGTAGGATTAACAGCTTTATCAGTTGAAATTTGCACAAACTTTTTTATTTTATATTTATCAGCAAGAATTACAAGATTCAATGTACCGAAAATATTATTCTGTACGGCTTCTGAAGGATTTAATTCCATTAAAGGCACATGTTTATGCGCAGCTGCATGAAATACTGCATCTATTTTTTCTTCTCTAAAAATATTTTCAAGCCTTTTTAAATCTGTTACAGATGCAACTTTAACACTTAAATTCAAGTTGCTATCTTTTCTTAAAAGTTCTTGTTGTATTTTGTAGACTCCGTTTTCACATATATCTAGAATTATAATTTTTTTTGATTTTAAAGCTGCTATCTGTTTACAAAGTTCAGAACCGATAGATCCACCGCCACCGGTAACTAAAACATTTTTCCCGAATATGTATCTACCATATTTTTCTATATCAAAAGTTATTGGATTTCTAACAAGTAGATCTTCTACTTCAACAGGTCTTATTCTAGAAAAAAGTGAAGAATTAGAAGTTAGTAAATTTGAAATATTTGGAATAATTTTTACTTCAGCACTTGTTTTTGAACATATATCTAAAATACGCTTTTTGTTTTCTCTTGAAATTGCAGAAACGGAAAAAAGTATTACTTGAACATTTTGTTCTTCACAAATCTCCGGTATTTGCAAAGTTTTACCTAACACCTTTACACCTGAAATGCTTCGATTTAATTTTGTTTCGTCGTCGTCAACTATTCCCACAGGAGTGTATTCATTATTTGGCGATTTATGTATCTCTTGTAAAATAGATAAAGTAGTTTCCCCAGCACCAACTAACAGTAACGTTTTTGTATTCCCTCTGATATTATGTCTACTCTCTAAAATTTTACTGAGTCTGCAAGTAACCCTAAAAACAAAAATAAAAAAAGACGACATTAACAAAGTTAAGACATGTGTTCTAAAACCTAGATTTACACCTATCAAAAACATAATCAATAAAAAAACAAAATTCGCTATAATTATTGCAATCTCTACATAAAAAAAATCCTCTATTTCCGCATAACGCCACATCTTGTTATAAAGTTTAAAAACAAGAAACGTTGTACAAAAACATACATTCAAAAATAATATTCCAACAAAAAACTCTTGTTCATCACTTTTTAAAGAAAAACGATATCGACTTATAGCAAACGAAAAATAAAACGATATATTCCAAAGAAAAAAATCGTAAAAAAATAAAAAAACCCTCCTGAATTTTTTTAACTTACTGTATATTTTGATCATATTGCACTCGCACGTCTGAAGGACTTTGTAAAATATTTAGAAGTTTTAATTTAATTTCTTCGATTTCAGCACCAGGAATCCAAACAGCTGCAGCAGAATAATGACCTCCACCACTTAATTTTTCCATTATAATTTGTACGTTAATTTTATCAAGAGACCGGGATGAAATTCCTATTCCTTTTCTGTATGGGTATAAAACGAATGAAGCCTTTACACCCTCTATTTCTAATAATTCATCCGCAGTTGAAGACGCCACAAGCCTTATGTCATTAGATTCTTCAGAGGCATATGTTATAGCAAAACTATCAAAAATTTCAACGCTAGCAATAAGTCTACTTTTTTTCTTACAAGTATCCAAAGTTTTTGCAAAAAACATCTTGCTATCTGCTGCATCAGCATTTCTTTTTCTTAAAAAAGCCGCTGCTTCAAAAGTGCGTACATTAGTTTTTAGCGAAAAATCTTTTGTGTCAAGCATAATACCCGTCAACAAACTTTGAGCGTAAATCTTCGTTAAAATATTTTCATCCTGATAAGTAATTAGTTCAGTTACCATCTCAGAAGCAGAAGAAGAAAATGGATCGTGATAAAACATTAGCGTATTTTTTATATAATCTTCCGAAAGTCTATGATGATCTATAACGACCACCTGGCTAGCGGCTTCATATAATTCCAAGCTCTCAAAACGATTTTTTGAATGAGTATCTAAAATAACTAATAGAGTATCGGGTGTAATAACTGTTAATGCTTTTTCGGGAGAGATAAACAAATCCTTTTCGGCTTTTTCTAACTTTTTTACGAGCTTTTCTGCAAGACCCTGGTTTCTGTTGACAACTACAAAACTAGACTTTTTACAGCCCCTAGTAGCCATAGCGTGTATACCAGTCGCCGCCCCTATGCTATCAAAATCTGAAAACTCATGACCCATTGTTAAAACTTTATCTGCTGCCATTATGTGGTTTAGAAGTGCATTTGAAACCACTCTTACTTTAACTTTATTTCTACTTTGTGAATTTTTAGAAGTCCCACCAAAATACAAATATGAATTTGCTGATTTGACAACAACTTGGTCTCCTCCCCTACCCAACGCCATATCTAGAGCCTTCTTTGCCCAAACCTCTCCTTCTTTAAGATTGTTGGCGTTTCTGCCAACTCCAATTGAAATAGTAGCTTCAACTCCATTATCATCTCTAATTTCTTTAACCTGTTGCAAAATATTAAATTTTTCGATTATTAATTTCCTTAAAGCTTTTTCTTCGATTATTATCAAATACTTATTTGAAGATATTTTTTTAAAAAAACCGCCTGCGTTTTCACCAAAATTTTGTAACTTACCTTCAACTTGACCTACCACCCTAGTCTTCCCGCTTTCAGTATTTTCTTCTACCATCTCTTCTTTATTATCGAACGTCGCTAAACAAATACAAACTTTTTTTTCTTCATAGTTTTTTGCTGCTAATTTATAATAAGTATCTTCAAAAAAATAAAGAATCATAGAATTTACTGTCTTTTGTCCAAAAACAGTGTACTGCTTTTGATTGTAAATTATATCCACAGATTCACACTTAAAAAGCTTTATCAGATTTCTATCGCTAATTAAACTTTTCAAAGAAGAAAATACTAAATTTTCATCAGGACAAATTTTTTTTCTAAATGCTGAATTATAATAAACAATATTACCACTCTTAGAAGCAACCAACACAGGTACTGAAAATTTTTCAAGATCCCCTCTTTTCGAATCCTTTAAAGACTCGTCAACATTCAAAACCATTTTTTTTAGCCGTAATTTAATTAAAAAAACAGCCATCACTCCAACAGTTATTTGACTAACAAACAACAAAACAACTTCTAGAATCCACTGTGGTTTTAGAAAAATTGCGATACTAGCAGAAAAACCCAATACAACCGCCAAAATACCAAGATAAAATTTAAAGGGTTTTTCTCTCTTTCTTTTCATTTAGCAAATCCTTTGAAATATTAAAATTAACAAACACGCTATTCGTCAACGACCATAATTATTGGTATAACCATTGGACTTCTTTTCGTTTGCTTGTAAAAAAACTTTGCCAAATCATCTCTAAGTTTTACTTTTAAAATAGAATGTTCGCGTATACTTTTTTCTTTAAAACCTTGAAAGATTTCTGTTACTTTTTTTCTAGCATCACGCATCAACTGTCCTGACTCTTTTACAAAAATAAAGCCTTTTGAAAAAAAACTAGGGCCCAAAATGATAGACTTTTCGGAATTTATAACCATAGTTACCACAATTAATCCGTCTTCCGCTAAGTGACGTCTTTCTTTCAAGATGAGATTTCCAACATCGCCTATGCCAGAACCATCTACAAAGACTTGTCCTGATTGTACTGTTCCAATTTGTTTCATTTGATCCTCATCTATTTCTAAAAGTGCACCCACGTTACCAATAAACATCCTAGAGTCTAACATACCCATTGCCTTTGCGATGCTCGCATGATTTCTGAGATGCAACTGTTCACCATGCACTGGTACAAAAAACTTCGGCTTTGTAAGAGCATGAATTATTTTCAATTCTTCTTGACAAGCGTGACCAGAAACGTGTACTTCGTGTATCGATTTGTAAATAACTTCACATCCAAGCTTTATCAAACTATTCACAACTTCACTTATAGTTTTCTCATTTCCTGGAATAGGATTTGCTGATATTATAACAAAATCATCATATCCAAGCGTAACTTGACGATGATCGCTAGACGCCATTCTAGCAAGAGCAGACATCGACTCTCCCTGACTGCCTGTAGTAATAAGTACGACTTTTTCTTTAGCATGGTGCTTTAATGCATCTATGTCTACTATAATATTTTCAGGAAATTTTAAGTAACCAAGTTCTGCTGCTATGGTCATGTAATTTATCATACTTCTACCAGAAAACGCTACTTTTCTACCGAATTTCGCAGCACAAAGAACTATCTCGTGCAATCTAGAAATATTAGAAGCAAAAGAAGCTATAATTATTCTTTTATTCTTTGCCATATTAAAAAGATTTTCAAAAGCCTGTATAACTTTTTGCTCAGTCATAGTGTAACCAGATCTATCAGCATTAGTTGAATCGGCGAAAAGAGCAGTTACACCTTGTTGCCCGAGAGAAGCAAATTTTAAAAGATCTATGCTTGGCTCATTCAAAGGGGTAAAATCTATTTTGAAATCACCCGTGTGAACGAAAATTCCGGCAGGCGAGTGGATAGCCGCACCAACAGCATCCGGAACCGAATGATTTACGCGTATGGGTTCAATTGACATACAACCAAGTCTAAAAATTCGTCCTGGATTTACAACATTTATTTTCGCTTTTCTGTGAAGTCCAAATTCTCTTAATTTTGATCTTATAATTGCAGCGGTAAGTTTTGTTGCAAATATCGGCACATTAATTTTTTTAAGAAGATAAGGAATAGCACCTATGTGATCTTCATGGCCATGTGTTATGAATAGCCCTCTAATTTTATCCGTATTTCCTTCTATGTATGAAAAATCAGGCAAAACTAAATCTATACCAAACATCTGTTCGTCAGGAAAAGACATTCCACAATCAAATATAACCATATCGTTTTGACACTCAAAACAAGTTATGTTTTTCCCTATTTCGTTTAATCCGCCAAGAAAAGCAACTTTCATAGAAGGTTTTTTGTTCATACCATTCTTTTTCGTTATATTTTGAAAATTTTGAATACCTTGAACATTACTCATTTGTTTTTGTCTAAATTTCTTTTTTAAAACATTACTTTGTGTTTCCTGCACGCTTCGCGTTTTTTTTTCTAGCGTTACATCACTTTCTCCAGAAAAAGATCTTTGAGAGTTAATAATTTTTTGCAATTTTTTTGTACCTCTATTGCCTATCACAACTTGTCCTCCAATTATTTTTAATTTCTAAAAACCAAATTCTACGCTTAACATACAGAGCTATGCTGACAAAATTCAATTTTTTTCTGACAATGACTTAATTAAACTAAATCTTATTCAAATAAACATCTCGTTTAGAAGTTTAAATAATCATCAAAAATTCAATCAAAACTTTTGATCTTAATCATTAATGTCTACTAAAACTTAAAAAATTTTTATTTTGAGTTACGTAACTAACTAAACTTATAATGCTAATTGCTACTACAATCCATATTCCCGTGTTAACAAAAATCGAAAAAATCCACCAAGACCCAAGATTATAATGACAAAAAGCCAGCACTAAAGAAATATAAAACATCTGCAAGCTTGTTTTTACTTTTCCAAAATTATTAGCAGGTATAACTTCTTTATTTAGTACAGCATCAAACCTCAACGCAGTGATAAAAAACTCACGTGCAATAATCAAAATCACTGGAACAGCATTTAAAATTTTTAGTTCAATAAAACACAAAAAAACAGACAACACAAAAATCTTATCAGCCAGTGGGTCCAAAAACTTTCCGAATTCTGTTACTTGAAACTTCTTTCTGGCGATTTTACCATCAAACCAATCGCTAAGAGAAGCTAATATCAAAATATCCAAAGAACAGAACCATTTCCACTCAAAATTCGACAGTAAAACAGCAACTAAAACCGGTATGAGAAGAATCCTTCCTAGAGTTACTTTTGTAGCTAAATTCATAATATTCCTATTTGTCTGCACAGAACAAAATTCTCAAGCATCGTTTTGTAACACTCCCCCAACAAGCTTCCCAAAGAAACCTACATCTTGCATCATAAAACTTAACAAAACCCACAATCTTATTTTAACCAAGTATTCTAGTTTATATAAAAATAAAATTTTCTTACAATTGTAATATCGAAATTTTAAAAGGGCAATTAGCCCGAAACCCGACGCTTTAGCCTATACCCTACATGGTAATAATATGAAAGTCAAACTCTTTATTAAACTTATAAAATCTACTTCTGCTTAGCGTATATGCTTTTCTTTCTTTTTTTAAAACAAAATTAAAAATTAGAGAACTTTTTTACTCAAACTTGCGCAAAAATAAAGAGAAAAAGAAAAGAGTTAATTTTTCAGGGGGTCTAATTTATAAATTATTTTTTTTGCACCTGAACAAGATTTTAAATCATCCTCGGTTTTAATATATAGAGCTTCAAATTTTTTTGAACCTTCCACGATTATTTTATTAAGTTTTGCATTCATAGATAATCTGTTTTGTGTTTTAAATTTTCTTATGCTATAGAGATTAGCTATAAACTCTTCTCCAAACTCTATAGAATTTGCATTAAATTTGAGTTCTTTGTTTAAATTTTCTTCCCAGATCAAACTACTTATAGATTGACTTTTTGTAAACCTCTCTAACTTGCCCTTTAAATTTATATATTCAGTCAAATGTGGTACATAAATCGAATACATCTTGAGAATATTTAAAAATGCATAGCATATTCCTTTTTGTGCACTGCTTCGACGTTTTTTACCATATACATCTAGTTGATATAAACGCTGTTTTACTATTTCTATGTAGTTATCACAAAAATTTTTCCAAAAAAAATCATCTATTGTGTGCCTAGCAAGTCCAATTTCAAATGCTTCCAATAATTTAATGACTTTACTCATAGTTCTGTTTGTTTCATTAATTATCCATTCATCAATAGGCTCTAAAAACCTCGAAACTTCCAAAACATCAAAATCATCTAAGTGAAATAACACAAACTTTGCTGAATTCCAAAGTTTTGTTAAAAAACGTTTCGTATCTTTTAAATCTCTTACATCAAAAAAAACATCCGTTCCTAATTTTGTACCTGCAGCCCAGTAACGCAGCGCATCGGCAGTATGCTGCTCTATTAAAGATCGTGGATCAAAACCAGCATTACCCTTTGATTTGCTTATTTTTTCACCCTTTTTAGTCATAACAAAACCACATATCATGATATGTTTCCAAGGAATTTTGTTAAGATGAAAAATACTTTTTACTATCGTATCAAACGTCCAAGTCCTTATGATATCATACGCCTGAGTTCGCATGTCCATTGGTATAAATTTTTTAGCAAATTCTGTTGTTTTTTCAATCTCCTTCACTGTATCGAAATTTTTAATCTTATTTTCTTTTTTTTCGAGTGAAGCTATTATATCAAGATTAATAATTGGCGTTAATGCTGATGTCGCCCAGGTGTCCATAACAGCTTTCTCTGGGACAAAATCTTTATTACCACAAATATCACAAACACCGACATAAGGAGTTAAAACCGGGTCAATAGGAAGAACATTTTTTTTAGCAAAATAAGCTTTGTTACAATTTTTACAATACCAAACTGGAAACGGTACGCCGAAGTAACGTTGACGTGAAATACACCAATCCCACTTGAGGTTTTTAACCCAAGACTCATATCTCACGCGCATATTTTCAGGGTGCCATTGAATTTTTATCCCGGCTTCCAGAAATTTTTGTTTTTTGCTGGATATGTCTATGTACCACTGTTTTGACGGAACTATTTCAATTTCTCTTCCACATCTCTCATGAACTGATACAACATGCATTATATTTTCTGATTTTACTAAAAGTTTTTTTTCTTTCAGAATTCTTACTATTTTTTTTCGTGCATTTTTAATACCAAGTCCAGCTATAAACGGTACTTCTTTAGCTATTTTGCCATAATTAAGTATGACTTTTTTATATGGAAGTTTATACTGTTCGAACCAATCCACATCAGCTGTATCACCAAAAGTTGCACACATCACAGCACCTGTGCCCTTGTCTTTTTGCACTTTTGCATCAGAAATCACTGATACCTCAAAATCGTATAGAGGAACAGTAACTTTTTTATTAATAAAATCTTCGTAACGCTTGTCTTCTGGGTGAACCAAAACACACACTACGCCCCAAAGCAATTCTGGTCTTGTTGTAGCAACCTCCAGAGTTTTATCTCCTAATTTAAACAATACATAATGAAATTGAGATGCAATTTCTTTTGAATCGAGTTCCGCTTGAGCAATAGAAGTCTGACATTTGGTACACCACAACACAGGACTTCTTTTCGTATATGCAAGTTTATTTTTCGCAAGTTCTATAAACGAAATTTGAGAAATTTTTTTAGCTTGGTCGCTTATAGTTGTAAAAGAATAATCAAAATTATACGAGAATCCCATAGCTTCGAAAAGTTTTATAAACTCTTTTTCATATTTCTTAACAGTTTCTTTACATTTCTTTAAAAATTCAATCTTATCTGTAGAAACAGCTGAAACCGACATTTCTCTCTCAACTAGCCTTTCACTTGCAAGGCCATTGTTGTCAAAGCCTATGGGTAAGTATACATTGTAACCCTGTGTCCGCTTAAATCTAGCAAATATCTCAGCTTGAGCAAAACTAAAAATATGCCCAACATGTAGACTACCACTAATCGTAGGAGGAGGAGTATCAATAGAATAAATAGGCAATTTTTTTTTATTTAACTCAAATTTATAAATACCTATTTTTTTCCAAAATTTTTGTACTTCTTTTTCAGCTACAACTCCCGGATACACTTTTTCAAAATCAGTTGATATTTTTTTCACTTTCTTTTTTTCTCGCGTTTTGCTTTAAGTCTTATTTTTTAACTAGCAATAACTTTTCATTTTACTTTATGCGATTTTCTAATTTAAAGCTTTGCTTTAATTTTATTTTTTTATTCTGTAAACTTCTGCGCTCATTGTACATGCAAATCGAAAAAAGAAGCAAAAATTTTTATTTAGTTTCTCTTTTTACTATTCTAACTGGTCTTTTTAAGTTTTGAACTCTGGACGAAGGTGTATTCGCAACCGTACCCGGATTCTCCTGGCCTTTTGATGTAAAAAATTCTGTACCTTGTTTGCCCAATTGATGCACATATACCGTGAAACCTGTTGTAATTACACCCTGCATAGTTGCATAAATTCCAGGCTCCAATACAAAATTACAAACAACGATACCTATAACACTCAAAATGTAAGGTATTATCCAGTTTTTAATCGCTGGAGTCTGCTTCAGTATCATACCTACTATAAACAATATCACACACACTATATAAGTGTTTTCTGGAATAAAATCTGAGATTTCCATAATCTACGCTCCTTTTAAACTTTTATGTTTCTTAAAAATATTTTATAATATTGGTCGTAATTTTATATGAACAATCTCAAATTTTAATGACAGAAAAACAAAAATAAAGAACTCAAAAATTTGGAAAAAATGAATGCTTTTTGCGCTAGCTTAAAAAATAATTTAATTTTTGATGATAAAAAAACTTATGTTATGGGAATTTTGAATGTTACTCCTGACTCATTTTCTGACGCACAAAATTTTTTCGAACCCAAAAAAGCTCTAAAAAGAGCAATTCAAATGCAAGAAGAAGGTGCAGATATTATTGACATTGGTGCGCAAAGCACAAGACCAGGTTTTATAAAAATCGATGAAAAAATTGAATGGGAAAGACTTTCACCGGTTTTAAGATTAGTAAGAAAAAGAATAGACCTACCAATTTCTATCGACACTTTTTATCCTTGCATTGCAGAAAAAGCAATAAAACTCGGTGCTGATATAATAAATGACGTTACAGGATTTGTTAACGAAAAGATGTTAAATCTTTCTTCAACTTCAAACATATCTCTTATCTGTATGCACAATAAAGCTTTAAATAAAACCCGCAGTTTTTTTGAAGACAGCTTTCAAAAATTTAAAAAAGCTGGTATTAAAAAAGAAAAAATTTGTTTTGATCCCGGAGTCGGATTTGGAAAAACTGTTACAGAAAACTTAAGAATTATAAAAAATCCAACGGTCTATTGTCCTAAGGAAACTTTTGTTTTGGTGGGAATCTCTAGAAAGCGAGTTACCGCTTTAGCGTGCGAAAAAAATACTCCGGCAAATCAAAGACTTGGAGCGTCTATTGCAGCTAATATTATATCTGCATTAAACGGAACAAATATATTAAGAGTTCATGATGTTAAAGAAACTGTTCAAGCATTAAAAATGCTAAAACTAATTAAAGAAATTCAGTCTGATGTGAGGAATTAGATGTTTTTTGACAAAATTATTATAAAAAATCTTGAGTTTTTTTGTTACCACGGTGTACATGAAGAAGAAAGGAAAATAGGGCAAAAATTTCTTATAGATATAGAGCTTTTCTTAGATTTTAAAAGTTCTTCTAAAAGCGACAGCATAAAAGAAACCATAAGCTATTCAAAAGTTATAAAATTTGTTAAAGAAATTATGCTAAGAAAAAAATATAAACTTATAGAATCAATCGCAGAAAATCTTGCTGAAAATATTCTAGAAGAATTTTTTTCTGTAAAGAAAACCAAAATAATAGTAAAAAAACCAAATGCCCCAATTAATCTTAGCTTTGAATACGTAGCAGTCGAAATAATAAGAGAACAAAAACAAAAAGAAGCTATATTAGCTCTTGGAAGTAATATGGGAAACGCCCAAGAAAATGTCAAAAATGCTATAAGAGAGCTCAAAAAAAAAGCTGCAATAAAAATAAAAAAAATTTCAAATTTTTATAAAACAAAACCTCACAAAGTACCAAATCCTGAAGAGCAGAACGACTATATAAACTGCTGCGTTAAAATATCAACACAGTTCTCACCTAATGTACTTTTGAACTGTTGTTTAGAAATCGAAAAGAAACTCGGAAGAGTTAGAACTTTTAAATTTGCAAGCAGAATTATAGATATAGATCTAATTTGTTACGAATCTTGCAAAAAAGAAACAGAATTTTTAACTTTGCCTCATCCTCACGCCAGAAAGCGATTGTTTGTTTTGTTACCTTTAAGAGACTTATACCCTATTTCGATTCCGAGTTTCTTTTCTATGCAAGATATAGATTGGAGCTCGATAAATCAAAATAATACGATCAAAAAAATTAACCTGGAAAAATAAAATGATTTTTTTTAATACTTTATCCGGGAAAAAAGAGAAATTTGTTCCTCTCGAAAAAAATAAGGTAAAAATTTACGTCTGTGGACCAACTGTTTACAATCTGATACATCTAGGTAACGCTCGTCCTATGTGTGTTTTCGATGTATTGCGCAAGTATCTAATTTACAGGGGTTATGAAGTTATATTTGTACAAAATTTTACAGATATAGATGATAAAATAATTAAAAAAGCAGAACAAAACAAAACTTTTTTCGAAGAAGTATCAAAAAAATATAAAAAAGAATATATTGTTGACGCTCGTGGATTGGGAATTTCAAAGCCAGATATCACCCCATCAGCTACTGATTACATAACTGAAATGATAAATTTTATAAGCAAATTAATAAAAAAGAATTATGCTTATAAAACTGACTCCGGAAGTGTTTATTTCAAAACAAATAAATTTTATGAATACGGAAAGCTCTCAGGTCAAAATTTATCTGATTTAAAAAGCGATGTGCGGATTTTTAAAAACGAAGAGAAAAAAAATGCAACTGATTTTGCCTTATGGAAAAGTTCAAAGCCCAATGAACCTTCGTGGATTTCTCCTTGGGGAAAAGGTAGGCCGGGTTGGCATATAGAATGTTCCACTATGATTAAAAAAAATCTTGGCGATACAATAGATATTCATTGCGGTGGCGAGGATTTGATTTTCCCACATCATGAAAATGAAATCGCACAAAGCGAATGTTGTAATAACAAAAAACTTGCAAATTATTGGCTACACAATGGCTTTATAAATATTGACAATAAGAAAATGTCGAAATCTCTCAATAATTTTTTTACAGTTCGGGACCTTTCGAAAAAAGTCGGATATGAAGTACTTAGATATTTACTCATATCAGTCCACTATCGTAGTCCTATAAACTTTTCTGAAAAAATAATCGATCAATGCAAATCAAGTCTTACAAGACTCTATAATTGCAAAAATTTTTTGGAAAAATTATCTTGTTCTTGTCAAGATACACCTAAAAAGTCATTCGGAAATATCAACAAAGATTTAAAAGAAGAGTTAACTTTGTGCAAAAAGAGATTTATTGAAGCTATGAACAACGATCTCAACACCGCTGATGCACTTGGATATCTGTTTATATTAACAAAAAAAATTAATTCAAAAATCTTTTTAAACAAAAAAGTCTTAAAATCAAAACAAACTATTAAGTTTGCTAGAAACATTTTTGAAGAATTAACCGATATACTAGGAATTTTATACGAAAAAAAATCCTGTAAAAACCCACAAATCGAAATAAAAAAGTTGATAGAAGAAAGACAAAAATTAAGAGAAAAAAAAGATTATAAAACAGCTGATAAAATTAGAAAAAAACTTGATAAAATGGGAATTATTTTAAAAGACACAGCAGACGGAGCCGTATGGGAAAACAAATAAATCTTGTGCAGATAGCAGATAATACCCTACAAAACTAATTTTTTGTTTTGACTTTCCTACAAAGCTAAAAGCACTATAGTGTACCCCCTACAAAACCAACTCTTTTTCTTTTCTTTTTTCTCTAAAACTAACTTTTTTCTCCATCTTCCCCCTCTTCTTCCCCTCTCTTCTTTTTAGCCCAAACAAAGTACCACCAACCAAC
>JAIRLJ010000029.1 GCA_031259495.1 Oscillospiraceae bacterium
CAAACGCTACCGTAGGTGAAGCTAGAAAAGTTGTTGCAACTGCTTTACAAGCAGAAGAAGTGGGTGACATTAGTTTATTTCTTACAGGAAAAGCTCTGAAAGATGGCTTTCCACTTAAAAGATTAAGAATTGGTAAGCGTGAAATTACCATCTACAAAAAAGATACTGCAACGCTTGTACTTCTTACTGCAAGGGCAGCAACTAAAGCAGCTAAAAAGAAATAAACGTAATGAGTACAATCTTCTCAAGCAAATTGGAAATAAATTTAAGTTGCGTCAATGCTTTTGCTAACCCTAATCTGTATACTTCGGCTGATATTATTTATAACCTAATAAATTCTGCAAGCTTTTGCTAATTTTGCAGTTCAAACTGTACTAAAGCTTAATACGCCGACCAATATTGTAATTGGTGTGGCTCAATTAGCCCAAAAAGCCGTGCAAATAGAAATACGACTCTCTATATTTTTACTTTGAAAGAAAAAAATAATTCTTCGACACAAAGCGACACATAAAAAGAAAAAAACGAGATAGCATAAAGTTAGAATTGTTTTCAGCAAGTTTTTGTTTATAAAAAGAGGGTGCTTTGTTTGGGGATGAAAATTACCAAAAACGGTAGGAGGTGTACAGTTTTACTTGATGGCGATATAGATCACTGTTCGGCACGTAGCATGCGCGAAATGATTGATAGGTACGTTAATGAGGAAAAACCAGAGGTGTTGTGCTTAGATTTTAGTAAAATAAAATTTATGGATAGTTCCGGTATAGGTCTAATAATGGGAAGATATAAACTTATTAAAATTTTGGGTGGCAGGCTTGTAATAGCGGGTGTTTCTGAAGGTATAAGTAGAATCATCAAGCTTTCTGGGCTTGGAACTCTTGGAATCGTAAAGGAAGAAAGGTGAGGATTTTGGACCCTATTAATGAAATGAAACTTGAATTTGTAGCTCGCTCGTCTAATGAGGCATTTGCTCGTGGTGCAATAGCTTCGTTTGTTTTGCAGTTAGATCCTACTATCTCTGAGTTATCGGATATCAAAACCGCTGTTTCTGAAGCTGTTACTAATTCTATAGTACATGGCTACGGAGAAGTGTTAGGCACTATTTATTTAGAGGCAAAAATATTTGAAACTGGAAAAATAATTATAAGAATAAGAGATAAAGGTGTAGGAATTCCAGATGTTTCTCAAGCCATGGAACCACTCTTTACGACTGGCGGTGAAGAACGTTCTGGTCTTGGTTTTGCCGTTATGCAAAGTTTTATGGATGGAGTAAAAGTTTTTTCAAAGCCTGGAAGAGGTACTACAGTTACTCTTGAAAAAAATGTCATACGTCGTTTTGTTAAAGAAAAAAAACAATCAGCGGTTGTAGGATAAGACGTTAAACTCCCGGATTTTAATTTTGAGTTTTTGAGACGCGCTTATGTTAGTACGTCAGTGGGGGGTTTGTGGAAGAGCAAGTATCTAAAACGATGGTTAATAGCAATATGGGATTAGTGCATCTTTGTGCTAAAAGATTTGTTGGCAAAGGTGTAGAGTACAGTGACCTTTGTGGAGCGGGGTCTTTAGGACTTATTAAGGCTATAAGAAAATTTGATAAAAAGAAAGGTGTAAAGTTTTCCACGTATGCAGTGCCAGTTATACTGGGCGAAATTAGATTGCTTTTTCGTGACGGTGGTTTTGTAAAAGTAAGTAGGAGTTTGAAGTCTCTTTATATTCGTGCTCTAAAAGCGAGGGAGGAGTTTTTTGCAAAAAACGAAAGAGAACCTACAATTAGTGATTTGTCTAAAATCTTAAAAGTTGATATGGAAGCTGTATCTCAAGCTCTTAATTCTTCTCTTTCCCCTCTTTCTTTAACTAGTGATGATATTTTTAACAACAGTTCAGAGTTTGAAATACCTACAGATCCAATAGAAGAAGATCTGGCTGATCGAATTTCTTTGAAACAAGTTGTAAAAGAACTTAGGCCTGAAGAGAGAACTATAATAATTTTAAGATTTTTTAAGAGATATACACAGACCAAAACAGCGGAAATTTTGGGTGTAACTCAGACACAAATTTCAAGAAAAGAAAAAATGATATTAAGTAGGCTCAGAAGTAAGTTGGTTTGCTGATTTTTCAAAGTTTGCCGTATTGACACTCCACTTATCGCTTTTTTGACAAGATTATAAAAGCGTTGTTGGGTGGAGGTTGTTTTTTGTTTTTATAAGCTCGACAAGGTCTATTACTTTATACATTTTTAATATAAATTTGTATGTATTAGATTGTTAGAAAATTTTTAAGAGGTAATATACTCCTTGATTATGAACTACATATTCGGCGGGCTTATGTTAATAAGCGTTATTTGCGGAATTTTGACTGGGCGTATATCAAATGTTTCCGATGCTATACTTTCAGGATCAGATGATGCTATAAAACTTATTATTTCTTTAACAGGAATGATGTGTTTTTGGACAGGTATGATGAAAATAGCTGATAAAGGAAATATAACAGCAGTGCTTGCAAAATTTTTGTCGCCTATTAATAAACACCTTTTTCCGCATTACGAAAAAACAGGCGCTGCATCAAAAGCTATATGCATGAGTATGATTGCTAATTTTTTAGGGCTAGGCAATGCTGCGACACCTCTTGGCATAATTGCTATGAAAGAGATGCAAAAAGAAACGGGTAAAACGAAAACTCTCAATAATAGCATGATTATGTTTGTTGTTCTTAATACAGCTTCTATACAATTAATTCCAACTACTATGATAGTTTTGCGTAAAATTCACGGTTCAAAATCTCCTTTTGAAATAATAATTCCTGTTTGGATTTCTTCCGTTATTGCTTTGGCAATAGGAATTACAGTTGCCAAACTCCTAGAAGAAAGGAGTAAAATCAAAAAATGGAAAAGCTAGGATCTTTCATCCTACCGGGAATGATATTTGTTGTAGTGATTTTCGGATTTTCAAAAAAAGTTAAAATTTTTGATACTTTTATGAAAGGTGCTAAAGAAGGTCTTATTTCTACTATTTCTATAATTCCGGCTATTATAGGCCTAATAGTTTCTATAAGTATGGTAAAAGCAAGTGGGGCACTAGATATTTTTACGTCATTTGTTTCACCTGTATTTGCTTTTTTTGGCATTCCTGCAAAAACCGTACCACTTATATTGTTAAGACCTATTTCCGGAAGTGGAGCACTCGCTTTTGTAAGCAGCATTTTTGATTCTTGTGGCCCAGATAGTTTAATAGGAAAAGTTGTATCAGTAATGATGGGTTCCACGGAAACAACCTTTTATACTATTGCTGTTTATTGCGGATCTGTTGGAATAAAAAATATACGGCACACCGTACCTGCAGCTCTTAGCGCAGATTTTACAGGATTTATTGTATCAGTTTTAGCTGTTAAATTATTATTATCTTAGTTTTTATTTAAATAAGATTAATTGCTCAAAATGAATATTTTGTATAATTTAGGTAGTAATAAACAAACCCCTTTAAATACAAATACAAGCAAAAAGCCTTTAACACAAATAAACTTTTCTATCTTATGTTTCGTTTTCTATCTATTTTCTTTTGTGTTCCTGATTTGTAATGAAAATTTTCTTGAAGAAACCATTTTTCAAAATAATTTTTAAATTTACACAAAAGCAAGTTTTTCGGAAAATTTATCGAAATCTATAATTTGAACATTCTTTATCGCTTCTGATATTAAGCAAGTTTCGTTTAATTTTTTTTCATCTTCTATAATTTTTTCTAATTTGGGATTTATAGCTGGATGCTTTGGAGTAAAGACTGTACAGCAATCTTCAAAAGGTTCTATTGAAATTTTAAAAGTTTCTATTTTTTTTGCTATATTTACTATGTCGTTTTTATCCATTCCTATAAGAGGCCGCAAAACTAGCATTTTTGTTGAAGCATTAGTACAAATAAGCGAATTCATAGTTTGACTTGCAACTTGGCCAAGACTTTCTCCTGTAATTAAAGCTTTCGAGTTTTCATTATTTGAAATCTTTTCGGCTATCTTTATCATCATACGCCTGCCAATAATTGTAGTGTTTTCGATATTGCAATTTTTTTCTATCGTCTCTTGAATTGCCGTAAATTTTACGACAAAAAGCTTAATATTCTCAGCGTATTCAATTAATTTTTTTACCAATCTTTCAACTTTATTTTGAGCTTTGTAGCTAGTATAAGGAGGGCTTGCAAAATGTATTGCTATCAAAGACACACCTCGCCGAGCCATCATAT
Source organism: Oscillospiraceae bacterium (assembly GCA_031259495.1). Taxonomy (GTDB): domain Bacteria; phylum Bacillota; class Clostridia; order Oscillospirales; family Acutalibacteraceae; genus JAITRE01. The sequence goes on from JAIRLJ010000029.1 coordinate 4,227, forward strand.
ATCCCGCTACTGGACTATCTATACCCCCGGAAAGTAAAACTGTTACTTTGGATGATACTCCGGTTGGCATACCTCCAGCACCTTTTGTTATTTTGTTGTAAACAAAAGCATATTCTTCTCTAATTTCAATTGATATTTCTATTTGAGGTTTTAAAAGGTCTACTCGCAGGTCTTTGTATTTTTTTAATATAGACTTTCCTATAAGTTTAGAAATTTCAGGAGACTTTAATTTAAAGTTCTTGTCGCTTCGTTTTGTTTTAATCTTAAAAGCAGTTCCAATTTGTTTCACTTCACTACAACAAATAATCGCGGCTTGTGTTATATCTTCAATTTGCTTTTTAACCAAAAATGCTACACAAAAATTTGATATACCGAAAACTTTTTTAAGCTCGCGTTCTAATTTCCCATAATTCTCACTTTCTGAAAAAATATAAATAATAGAGTCGCTTATTTTAATTATAAAATTATCAAAAATTTTTTTGACTCTCTTTTGAATATTTTTAACTAGCGTTCTTTCGAACTTTGGACGATTTAGTCCTTTTAAAAATAATTCTCCAAACTTTATAAGCACTACTTTTTTCATTTTTTATTTTTTCCTGTTTTATTAACACAAAATTTTATTATTTTACAGCTGTTTTCAGATCTTTTAAATTTTTAACTGCTATTTCTAATTCGTATAAAAATTCCTTTATTTCTTCAAACGTTGTCTGATTTGAGAAACTTATTCGTATAGCACTATCTATGTATTCATTCGGCAATCCCATGGCAGTCAAAACATGGCTTCTTTTATTTTTGGAACATGCAGCTGCACTGGAAACAAATATATTTCTCTCAGACAGAAAATTAAGTATGATTTCACTTTTTAAACCAGGAACCGAAAAATTTAATATGTATGGAAACGGATTTTCAACTTCATTTAAAATAACGCCATCTATTTGTAAAATTTTTTCTTTAAAAAAATCGTTTATTTTTTTTACTCTTTTAAAATTTTCTTTTATAACTTTATTGTTAAGTAAAATTTCGCCAAATCCTAAAATTAAAGCTATATTTTTGGTGCCTGGGCGTAATTTCTTTTCTTGTTCTCCTCCAAACAAAAGCGGACAAAGTTTTATACCTTTCCTCACAAAAAGTGCACCAATTCCTTGAGGTCCGTGCGCTTTGTGTGCGGTTATAGTTAAAAGATCGCACTTAAATTCATTAACGTTTATAGGAATTTTCAAAAAACTTTGAGCAGCATCTACATGCAACAATACATCCGGAGATTTTCTGTTTATTAAGTTTTTTATTTTTTCTACAGAAAAAATTTGTCCAGTCTCATTATTTACGGACATCATGCTAACAAGTAAAGTATTTTCATCAAGAACATCTATGATTTGTTTGTCTGTTATTGTACCTTGTTTAGTTGGTTTTAAATATATAACTTCAAATCCGGATTCTTGTAATTTTCTACAAGGTTCCAAAACAGATGCATGTTCTACCATAGTAGTTATTATTTTATTTTTACCTCTTTTTTTTATTTTGTTAGTTTTAGCAACACCAAATATAGCAAGATTATTAGCTTCGGTCCCCCCTGAAGTAAACAAAATTTCATCTGCATCTGAGCCCACAACATTAGCTAATTTTTCACGCACTTGTTCTATATATTTGAAAGCTTTAAATCCTTTTTTGTGAAGAGAAGAAGCATTACCCCAATTTTTTTTCAAGCTATCCGTAATTTTTTTTATTACTTCAATAGAAGGTTCTGTTGTAGCAGCGTTATCAAGATATATGTCATATTTCATAAAAATAAGTATAGCACGAGCACTAACTTTATGTGATACACATGTTCTGAAGAATACATCAAAAAAAACCAAGCTCTGAGTTACAGTTTGCGAAATATAAAAAAAGTTGAAATAATTATTTTTGGTGTGGTTTAAAAATAACAAGTAAAAGAATACTTAAAGAGAGCATTTGATGAGAACAGTTAAAAAAATTTTTTATTTTTTTATGACAACCCTTTCCATATACGTTATCGCGTTAACTATACCCATTATTTTGAATTTAATTTCGGACTCTAATAAAACTACGGAAGACCTTGAAAGAATTCGCACAGTAATAAATCATAGTGCTGACAGTGCTAATAAAGAAACAAACGCCGATTTCAAAAGCAACGAAAAGAAAATCTTCGCACTAAAAAATTTAAACCCAGATACCGTTGCGTACTTAAAAGTTCGAAATACTAACATAGATTATCCTGTAGTTCAAACCGAAGATAACGATTTCTATTTATATAATTCTTTTCAAAAAAAAGAAAATGGCAACGGTTGGACTTTTATGGATTATCGCAATAGTCCTGCTGACAAAAATATTGTGATATATGGACACAGCTGTCTTGATAAAACTATGTTTGGTACACTAAAAAAGACTCTTGAAAAGAAATGGCTAAGTGATACATCAAATTATTTTGTTGAATTTGAAACGGAAAATAGTGATACTCTGTGGGAAGTTTTTTCTGTGTATACCATACCGGTTGAAACTTATTATATAAAAATAAATTTTGAAGACCCTCAGGAATTTAAAAACTGGATAGATGAAATGAAAAAACGTTCAGTACACAATTTTAACGTTGATTTAGACGAAAAAGATAGAGTTTTAACACTCTCAACTTGTTATACAAGCGACGCAAAAATAAGACTAGTTCTACAAGCAAAACAAATAACAATAAACGAGCAAAACTAATTTAAAACTCGTTTAATACTAAGATAATAGCTCTAATGTACACATTTATCTAATTTCTTTTTTTCGAAAATGCCAAATTCCCAGAGTAGTTGAAACAGTAGCCCAAACAAAACTTGCAAATATATTTTTTAAAAAAAAGCAAGGATCGTCTGTATTGGAGAGAGGAATTAAAAAAAATAGAAAAAAATCTTGTACGTTTTCCTTAATCATACGTCCGTGATCATTGCTTGCAAAAGGTTCTAAAAAACTTAAAACAAAAATTGGAACAAAATATGCAAATGTCCAAATTAATGATAAAAAAGATACATTAGACTTTACTAACATGGAAACGGCAACAGTACAACACGAAACACAAAAAATATTAAAAATCTGTGTAAACAACCATACAAAAAAAACACCATCTATTGTTCCAAACTCTGCAAAAAAACTTCCTAAAATTATTACTGAAAGCCACCGCAGTATTAATATAGCAAAACTTACTGAGAAAACCATTAAGACTTTAGATACATAATAATCAACGCGTTTTATGCCTCTCGAAAGTATATTACGTATAGTTTTGGTCTTAAAATCTATAGTTGCAATACAACACGTAAGAAGAACAGGTACCAAATTAATTATACCCTGATCTTTCAGCAATATAATTACGGTCAGAGACGTATATTTGAAGCCAAGAGGAGGATTATAATTTTCAATATATGGAAGTAAGACAAAAGTAATTAGAATTCCTTGTAAATTAAGAAATGTAATTACCCCAGCAATCCAATAAAAAGACCGCATTTTTAACATTTTATAAACATCAGACTTTATTATGTTCAAATCAATTATGTTCTTAAGCATATTTTTCCACTTTTTCTAACTTTTTTAAAATCTATTTTTTGCTGCCGCTCACAACTTTTACAAAATAGCTTTCAATATCTATTTGATTCTTAGAGATAGCTTCAACCAAAACTCCGTTTTCGTTTAGAACTCTGTTTATATCACCAGAAGTAACATTTCTACCAACAAATTCTACAGTTTTTTCGTTTATAATTTTGCATTCTTGTGTTTTAAAAATATCCTTTATTACCTGCGCAGCTCTTATTGCATTGTCAACCTTTATCATAAGAGTGGGTTCTATTCTTTCTTCTAACTCCATAGAAGAAAACTCATCTATTAGTCGTCCTTTTTCGATGATACCATATTTATTCGCAAGTTTAGAAAGTTCAGCAAGAAGGTGACTAGAAATTAAAAATGTTACGCCTGCGTTTTTATTCAAATCTTTTATTAAGTTTCTTACTTCTATGGTAGCTTTTGGGTCTAACCCATTTATCGGTTCGTCCAAAATTATAAACTCAGGAAAACCTATAAAAGCAATTGCTATAGCAAGTTTTTGTCTTAACCCCAAAGAAAAAAGACCAGCCTTCTTAGTAGTTGCAACCGCATTAGAAAAACCAAATTTTCTGAGTAGCGAAAGAGATAAATTTTTATCTCCTACACCACCAAAAGCAATCCTGCATATTTCTAAGTTGCTAAGAGCTGTCATATTTGGATAAAAAGCTGCCTGTTCTGCAAGAGACCCTATTTTTTTTCTAGATTCAATTAAGCCCTGTTTATTATCAAAAAGTTCTATGCGTCCTTCAGTAGGTTGCGACAAGCCTAGTATCATTCGTAAAAGAGTAGTCTTCCCTGCTCCATTGCGACCTATGAAACCATATATATCGCCTTTTTGTATATTCATGTTTACGCCATTTACAACAGCCCTACCATCGTAAACTTTTGTTAACATACTTGTCTTTAAAACTAGGCCCAAGACCTACCCTCCGGATTTTTCAAATCTACATTGTATTTTTTAGTTGTTTTTTTTAATCCCAAATCTCCTATATATTTTGGAAAATCGTAGTAACAAAGATTAGCGTCACATTTACCATCTGCTCCACACCCTATCACTGACGCTTCGTTAGTGTACTGCCAAATACTGGCAAAAGGCGGCTCAATGGTTTCTTTCTGCTCAGGCGAAGGATACCAAGCAATCCATCTCGGAATTCCAGAAATAGGACAACTTTTGTCCACTACCTCTTTTGATTCTAAAAACCAATCCTTATAGTTTCTAACTGAACAATAAAGTCCAGGCACACGGCCAAATTCTGTCACAGTATCACAAAAAGCTAAAACAAGCTCCACGAGCTTTTTACGTTCATGCAAACGACTAAAATTATTCTTACCGGGAAAATTTTCAAGGTCAAGATATATAGGAAAAACAACTTTTATACCAAGTTTTTCTTCAATTTCGTCTGCCAAAGTACAAATTCTTCTCGCTTGTCCTACGGCCTGCTCCTTAGTTTTAAAACGACCATAGTGATATAGCCCAAGGTCCACTCCGGCTTTCTTAGCCTCTTCTGCGTGCTTAAAAAAATAACTATCTAGCTCGGTATCTCCATCTTTTTTACCAAAAGTAGCTCTAACAATAACAAATTCATAACCATCCTCCTTTGCTTTAGACAAATTAGCAGGTTGATCGCCAGGAGTATTCCAACAAGATATATCTACTCCTCTCATTGGTTTTTCTAAACGATAATTCTCTAATTTATCTCCAAGATAATGATAAAAAGGCATACTGGTTGACTCAATTCTACTGCTGTTTGACGACGACGACGCTGCGTCAACAGATTTTGGAGTTTCGCTCGTTGTTCCCACTTTTGTTACTTTAGGCTCATTCAAAGTAGATTTTTTAACTTGTTCTTGTTGCAACTGCTGTCCGATTTCTTCTTTTTCCGACTCCATTTTATCGTTATTTATAACTTCTTTTTCTGGCTCGGGCGTCAAGGATACCGAAAGTAATTGTTCTCCATTTTTTTCTTCAGATAAAATATTAGAACCGGACTTTTCAACTATTGGTTTATGTTCAACAATTGGTTCTTCAGGTTTACGTAGTTCAACAACCGGTTTTTTGACTTCGTGTAACTCAATACAATCAGTCCTTTTAGTAGAAACATTTTCATTTCTCTTTAGTACGTCTTTCACAGTTTCTGAAATTTCTGGGTCATTCTTAAGATTTTGTTCATCTTCCGAGTAAAAAGAAGACGGATCATCTTCACCTACCATTGACTGTGAATCATAAGAATCTACTTTTTGTTTATCATCGTTCTTATGCCCAACAACATCTTTCTTATCAGATGGATTAACACTTGACTCATCTATTTTCCCATGTTCAACATTTTTGTCCTGCTTGGTAGGAGTTTTAGTAACCGTTTCTTCTGCTACTTCCTCCTCGTTTTTTAAAAAAAAATGCCCTAACATGGCAGAAACGCCGAACAACGAAGCTGTTGTACTAACTAAAATCACAAAAACAAATACTTTCTTCACTTTTCTCTCCATAACTCTTATTTCAACATCGGCCATTCTAGCAATTTTTTAACTTTGAGTAAAGTAAAACATAAGTTTATCTCATAATCGACGCACAAACTTTAGTCAAATATTTACAATCTAATTGTTTTTTTCTTTGAATTTGAGATATGGTAAAAGCTATGAATGAGATTCGAAGAACCAGCTGTCGCATGTTGAAATAAACGCTATATACCAAGTAGAAAAAACAAATGAATAAACCCAAAATAATAAAACAATACAATCAGAAGTACTTGGAATTAATATGTTTGCATGCATGCTTCGTAGCTATGAAAGAGTATCTTCTGAAACAATGGTTTGATATATGGTTGGTGCAACAGAAGGTGTTGTTGGTCTGGCAACTGCAATTTTTTAAATTTAACGACATTAGTTGAGTATTGCTATAGGTTTGATTTCGGTGCCTATTTCTTTTCACATTTTTATATACTAGGTAAGGATGACATAGCAATTTTTAGGTATTTGGTTTATTATTCAGTTGCATTTATTCAATTTTTAGCGTACTTTTCGTTTCTTTGCATATCTCAAAAATTAACACCAAATATAATGTTCTGAATATTTGTTAGCCCTACAATATTTATTTCTTCCTTGTTATCGTTTAGTTTTAAACTAAATATAAAGTACATTTCTCCAGCACCACCAGTATCTTGTTCCCTTTACAATGCCGTAAACTTCCCTTTTTAGCGTTTTTTCAATTGGTTTCAATTCGTATGATTACTTTATTGTTTTTCTCGATAATAAAATTTACCTGCGAATCAATAATATTTTCTAATAATTATCTATCAGTTCAAAGATTTGTAGAGACACAGTAAGAATCATAATAAAGTTGAACAATATGACAAAAACAAGCTAAAATGAAGCCTAATAAAGACAAGGACGAACGGGAATTAAACTTAATTTTTCAAAAAAACAAAAATAGATTAAGCAATATTTAATAAAAAAATAAAAACTAAGCGAAAGGTAAGTACCATGAAAGTAACACTTATTTCTCATACGAAAGACTGTGAAAAAATAGTTGCTAGTGCAGCTAAGCTTTGTTATTCTTCTAAAAAAATAAAAAATCTACAAAGCGACTTAACTTGTGAAAAGACAAAAAAGTTTATAAACATGCTTTCAGAATTGGAACATGAAAGTCCTATAGAACACGTAAGCTTTACGTTTGGTATAGAAGGTGTTTCTAGATCGTTGCTTGCACAAATTACAAGACATAGGATAGCGTCGTTTAGTGTGCAAAGTCAGAGATACGTTAGTGAAGAGAAATTGTTTTCTTATGTCATTCCACCTGAAATAAAAAATTCTCCTGAAGCTTCAGCAGAGTTCAAAAAAAGTATGGTGCAATGTAAGAAAAGTTATAATAAACTTTTAAGAATTTTAAAAGATGTTCATATAAAAAAACTTACTTCAGAAGAAAGAATCGAGGAGAAAAAAAGCGAGATCGAAATACAGAAGCTTGCTCAAAAGTACGCCATAGAAGATGCTCGGTTTGTTTTACCAAATGCTGCTGTAACTAAAATGATTTGTACTTTTAATGCACGAAGTCTGAAAAATTTCTTTTCTCGCCGTTTGTGCAATCGTGCTCAATGGGAAATACGTAAACTTGCAATTTTGATGTTAAAAGAAGTTTTAAAGATTGCTCCGAATTTGTTTTCGAGAGTTGGGCCTTCTTGTGTTTTTTCGTTTTGCAAAGAAGGCAGTATGACATGTAGTAACGCTTCCAAAGTTAGAGAATTTTTTAAAAAATTGATGTCTGATCATGCCTCACAAGAGACAACAGAAAAAAAACTTCAATTTTTTTAAACTTAAAGGAGTTAGCTTTTGTTAAGGAATTTAAAACTCAAAAAAATGCTTTCTTATTATAAGCCTTATAAGAAAGTATTTTTTGCTGATCTTTTTTTCGCTACACTTAACTCTGGTTTAGCTTCTGTTGGATATTTGGCTATTTTATATATTAAAGATGTAGCTCTAAATTTGCCGAGAGACGAAGCATTTAAACTTGTGCTATGGTCAGCAATTTCTATCCCTATTTTTTTTGTGTTGTTATACGTGTCAACACAGTTTACAGTTTATTACGGTCACTTGATCGGCACACAAATAGAATGTGACATGCGTATAGAAATTTTTTCTCATTATCAACAACTTTCTATGAACTTTCATGATAGCAGAAAAGTTGGCGAGCTTATGTCTCGTCTCACTACAGATCTCAACAATATTGGCGAATTTTTACATCACACACCGGAAGATTTGATAGTTATTTTAATAAGATTAGCTTTTGCTTCTTGGGTCTTATTTAAAATTAATATTTTAGCTTGTTTGGTAACTATTTCAGTAGTGTTTATTGTTATAATAGCCTGTTTTAATTATTTGCCTAAAATACAAAAACTTTTTATTAAAAACAACGAAAAGGCATCATATATAAACGCTATGGCTCAGGAGAGTTTATCTGCTATTAGCAGCGTAAAAGTTTTTTGTAATGAAAATCTAGAAATAGAAAAGTTTAAAAAAACAAATATAGATTTTTTTGAAAGCAAAAAATATTCATATAAAATTTTTAGCAGGTTTTATTCTTTTAATATGTCTATTATTTTTATAGTCGTACCATTAGTAGTAGCAACTTCTCTGTTTTTGATTCTAAATCAAACTATGAAAATTTCAGATCTGATAACTTATATAGTCTATGCTAATTTTATAATAGGTCCTATTCATATTTTAGTATCATTAATCGAAAATTTCGAACAAAGTTTGGCAGGGTTTTCTCGTTTTATTGATATTTTAAACATAAAACCTAATATAGAAGATAGTGAAAAAGCCATAGAATTAGAAAAAATCAAAGGAGATATTTCATTTTCTGATGTTTGTTTTTGTTATCCAAACAGTAAAAAAGAAATTCTTAAAAACTTTAATCTTAGTATAACTAAAGGCGAATATGTTGCGCTTATTGGCCCTTCAGGGGTAGGCAAAACTACGGTTTGCAACCTTATATCGCGACTATATGATGCAACTAATGGAAGTGTTAAAATCGATGATATTGACGTAAGAAATATAACAAAAAAAAGTTTGAGAAAAAATATAGGTTTTGTCATGCAAAGCCCATATATTTTTGCTGACACAATAAGAGCAAATATTAGCTACGGTCAACCTAACAGTAGTGATGAAGAGATAATAAACGCAGCAAAAAAAGCAAATGCTCACAATTTTATAATGAGATTTGAAAAAAAATATGATACCGAAATCGGTCAAAAAGGCATAAAACTTTCAGGAGGACAAAAACAGCGAATTGCAATCGCTAGAGTTTTTCTAAAAAATCCATCAATATTCATTTTTGATGAGGCAACTAACGCGCTTGATCCAGAAAATGAAAAACATGTTCAAAAATCTGTAGATCTTTTATCCAAAAATCGAACCACTATTGTTGTTGCTCACAGACTCTCTACTATTAAGAAAGCTACTAGAGTCGTAGTAATTTTAAACGGTAGTGTAGCTCAAAACGGCACTCACAAAGAACTATTGTCTAAAAAAGGATTTTACGCTTCAGAATTTTGCGATTTTGTTTAACAGTAGAAATTATTTTTTAAACACAAGAGAAAATTGACGAAAAAACTAAGCTTTGAGTTTTTAATTTTATAGATTTTTACGAAACTTTTAAGCCCAAAACTACCCTAAAAAGGCAAGTTTTTATTTTTGAATTGCCCCCAACAATAAAAAATATAAAAATTTTTAAAATTCTATTAAATTCGAATAATTTATGTTTTTGACAAAAAATACTTCGTTGTATATTTTTTTAAGTCTGTTTTTGGCAAAAATAGCCCTGTCTTCACTATCAAAAAGCCCATAAATCGCTGAGCCTGTTCCGGTCATTAAAGAATTTATTGCTCCAAAATTTTTTAACTCTTTTTTTATTTTTTTTATTTTATTGTTAATGAGAATATGCTCAAATTTATTATAAAGATTCGTTGAAACTAGTTTTATATTATTGCTTTTTATAGCTTTTAAAATACTTTTAAAACTTCTTATTTTAAATCTTTTTTTATCTAAAAGTTCGTATGCCTTTTTGGTAGAAGTACTGTAATCAGGTTTGACAATAACAAAAAAAGCTCGAAATTCCGAATCTATTTTTTTTAAGTTTTCACCGGTACCCCTAACCAAATAGCAACCGCCCTCAAGACAAAATGGTACATCTGAACCTACTTTTTTTGCAATTTCGTGAAGTTTTTGCTTCGAAAAGGTATTTGCAAAAAGTTTATTCAATCCAAGTAAAGTTGCAGCAGCATCAGCGCTGCCACCACCAAGCCCCGTACCTACTGGAATATTCTTGTTACAACTTATCGTTATTCCGGGATGATGCTTTAGTTTTTCTAAAAAAAAAGTCGCAGCACGATAAGATGTATTTTTTTTCCGAACAATACTTTCAAAACGATTGCCTTTTAAGACAACACTGTTTGGTTTTTTATTAAAATCTATATTTAAAATGTCACAAAGTTCAACAGATTGCATAACAGAACATACGTTGTGATAATATGAATCTTCAATTTTCCCCAAAACTTCTAAAAATAAATTTATTTTAGCCGCTGCATAAATTTTTACTGACATTGCGGATAATATTCCAGTGGATCAACCTGTTTGCCGTTACGTCTTATCTCAAAATGAAGATGAGATCCAGTAGAAAATCCCGTACTTCCAACTTTACCTATAACTTGTTTTTTGTGTACTAAATCTCCCACTTTTACATGCACAACACGACAATGCCCGTAAAAACTTAATAACCCTTCTCCATGATCTATCGCAATCATTTTTCCATATCCTCCACCACAACCACAACTACCACTTTTTCCATAATCGTGCTTACAAGTATCTTCCAAAATAGCAATTACACCGGTCTCAATAGCTACTATATCTGATCCTCCTATATCACTCCCTGAAATATCTAAGCCTCTGTGAAATCTTTTAGCACCACCTAAATCATCCAAACCAAAAAATGAAGTTATATTTTTCCGATGTTCAAACCCGGGTACAGGCCAGGCAAATCCATTGCCTTCAGTACTTTTCACATCACAGATCTTACTTTTATTAACAACCAATAACTCTGGTACCGGACCATTTCGGCCATTAGAATCAGAAAATTCCAAATTTTGCTCAACTACAGAAACTTCTTGATCTTGCTCAGAACAAGTTGACCAATTTTCCGCGCTTGCCCTTTTTCTTCTATTTTCTTCATCTATTATTTTTTGATTTTCTTCCAGCTTCTTTTTATCTGAAAAATAAGCGTTTATTTTATTATCTGTTTGTTTTATTTCTTCTTCTTTTTTACGTATTCCTTCTTGTAAAATTTTTTCTGTATCTGAAAAAAACTCTATAATATTATCAGAACCACGTTTAATATTTTCAAGGTTCTTTTTACTGCTAGCCAATTTTTGTGTGTATAATTCCAGTTCTTCTTTTTTATTTTCAAAACTATATTGCTCTTTTAATAATGTTTCTACATCACTTTTGCTTTGTTCTACCAAGTTAGCATAATATTTAGTAATATTAAATATTACCTCAAGTTTATGTAACAAGTCGCCCATATTGCCAGAAGAACAAATAAATTGGACAATCCCTAAACCTTCACCAGACTTTTGCACAAAAACCAAAAGATTTTCTAATTTTTGACGATTTTCCTCTGCTTTCTTTTTAAATTTTTGTACGTTTTTTTCAAGAATTTTTATTTTTAACGAAAGCTTTTTTACCCGCTCTTCTTCTGAATGTATTTGAGATTCCGTTTTGTTTATTTGATGTGCTAACCTGGAAGAAGTTGCTTGCTCAGCTTGTATTTTTTGCCCATTTTTTTCGATTTTATGTTTTTTTTCTGCAATTTTATCTAAAAGATTTCTTTTATTTTCTTCTTCGCAACTTATTTTATAATCTACATCACAATTATCATTTCTGTGAAAAGAAAAACAAACAGAACAAGATACAGCACAAAAAATAAAACTAAAAAATATTATAATAAAAACCAAAAATAACTTACAAAAAAAAATACAGGTAGAAAACCTATAAAGCAACGACTTCTCCTCCTTCTTTATGCAAATATTTTCTTATAGAAATAACACCGCCTATAAATCCTGAAAAAAAACCAGCTAAGACAAAACAAACAACCATTGCCGTATCTACGCCTTCAAACGAAATTGGCATAAGCTGAAGCATTTTTCTTAGGAGATTGAGTATAATATCAGAAAGAATTTTTAACACACCCAATGAAATTAAAGACGAAATTACTCCTATTACTATACCTTCTACTATAAACGGCACTCGTATAAAAAGATTGGTAGCCCCAACTGACTTCATTATGCTTATCTCAAGGCGTCTACCATACATAGTAATCTTTATAGTGTTGGATATAATAAACAATGCCAAAAAAGCAAATGCGACTATCAATAAAATTTTTATAGTACATATTATGTTTATAAAATTACTTACTTTCTTTACTGTGTCTTTTGTATTAATCAATGGGGGCTCCACTCCCTGCAGCGCGTAGATAGTATCAGCAGTTTCATCGTACTTATTTAAATCTTTAACTTTTATTATATAAGAATCGCGTAAAGGATTATTTTCTTTTAAAACGTCAACAAAATCTTTTCCTATTTTAGAACTATACTTTTCTATTTGCTGATCCTTTGAACAAAACTCAACGTTCGTAACATTCGGAATATCATTAATTTTTTTTTCTATTTTTTTGTAATCTTCCTCATGGAAATCTTTCGTTAAATATGCAGTTATAGTATTTTGAGATTTAATTTTATCTAAAATTTTATTAGCACTATTAGACAAAAGCACTGTAGACCCTGTAAGAACTAAGCAGCAAATTAAAACTACCGTAGTTGCTAGAGATATTATCCAATTATTCCATATACTTTTAAATCCTTCTTTTATTAAATAAACAAACGAATTTAAATTAAGCTTCATTTTTAAGAACCTCTAAATTCATATCTGAAATTACTCTTCCAGAATCTATAGCAATAACGCGCTTCTTGAATTTTTTAACTAGATTATGTTCGTGCGTCACTATAAGAACAGTTGTTCCGCAAGAATTAATTTTAGCGAGAAGCTTAATTATCTCAAAAGACAAAGAAGGATCAATATTTCCTGTAGGCTCATCTGCCACTAAAAGATCTGGATTGTTAACCAATGCTCTAGCAAGTCCAACTCTTTGCTGTTCTCCACCCGAAAGTTCTGTTGGCAAAGCTTTAGCTTTATTTTTCAAATCTACTAAATCTAAAACATAGGGTACTCTTGCCCTTATCGCCTTTTGAGAAGCACCAGTTACATGCATAGCAAAAGCAACGTTATCAAAAACTGTCATTTTGTCTATAAGACGAAAATCCTGAAAAACTATTCCCATAGTTCTCCTAAAGTATGGTATCTGGCGTCTTTTAAGAGAAAAAATATCAACATTGTTGACTGTAAGTTTTCCAGAAGTTGGTGTTTCCTCGCAGGTTATTAGTTTTAAAATCGTACTTTTTCCCGCACCAGACGGTCCTACTATAAAGACAAATTCTCCTTTATCTACAGAAAAGCTTATATTTCTAACAGCACTAATTTCATTTGAATACTTCTTACAAATATTTTTAAATTCTATCATAACACGCCGTTCTCAACTCTTTTTTAGTTTGTCCTTATCCTAATCTTCATATAAAAGACGTCTTTTCACGATCATTGCCATTTTTAATAACATAGCGTCCTCAAAATTTCTAATATCAAACCCAGTTTTTTTCTTCAGTCTGCTAAATCTATAAACTAAAGTATTTCTGTGCACAAAAAGCCTTTTCGCAGCTTCAGACAAATTAAGATTACTTTCAAATAATTTTTGTACTGCAAATTCAATATTTTCATCTGCGAAATCAGAAAAATCAAAATCAAACACCTCTTTAAGATAGCTTTTGCAAACAGTAACAGGCAAATGATGTATAAGTCTTGCTATACCAAGATTTTCGTAACTAGCAATCCTTTTTTTTGTGAAAAAAATTTCACATATTTGCGAAGAAATCTCTGCCTCTTTATAAGATTTAGTTATTTTTTGTATATTTTTTACAATTGTCCCTATTCCAATACTACAAGAAACAATTCTATATTTTTGCAATGAACTTCGTATGGATTGCGCAAGATTTTCCAAATCTTTTCTACTAATATTTCCATATAAACTCTTAACTAAAACTACTTCTCGATTAAAAAAACTTAAAATAAAATCAGTTTTCCTAAAAAAAAGAAAAGCTACTAATTTACGAACTTCCCTGATATCAACTTCTTTTTCAGATACTTTAATAACGAGACAAGCGTATTTAACACCCAAATCAAAACCAAGATTTAAAAGCTTGTCATATAACTCACGTTCACAAAGAACCAAATCACCTAATAACAAAGCTCTTACAAATTTCTCATGAACACTAGCCCCGTTAAAAACGTCGACATTATTATCGTTACAACTTCCGTCATGTGAAACCACAGCATCAGAAAAACTTTCAGACACGAATCCGTCCCCATTTCACTATTCAAACAATATCTAAGAGTAATCAGTATCCCACGCGGGGCTCATTCTAACATTTTTTGTCTAAAAAACACAAACTGTTTAAAAAACCATTTAAAAAATAAGTAACAGATAAAACTTACTTATAACTCAACAAACAATCACATAATAGCGTTAAATAAAAAGTTAAATTAAGAGGAAAGATGTTCCAATTTAATGGGCGAAATTTTAATACCTGGCCCCATGGTAGACGACAATACACAAGATTTTATGTATTGTCCTTTAGAAGCGGCTGGTTTAGCCTTTACAATAGCATTTGCTAATACCAGAAAATTCTCATAAAGTTTTTCCTTTCCAAAAGAAACTTTGCCTATTGGACAGTGAATTATATTGGTCTTATCAAGCCTATATTCAATTTTTCCAGCTTTTGCTTCTTTGACAGCTTTTGCTATGTCTGGTGTTACACTTCCAGCCTTCGGATTTGGCATGAGCCCACGTGGACCTAATATTTTACCGAGTCGCCCTACAACTGCCATCATATCGGGAGTGGTTATCATAACGTCGAAATCTATCCAATTTTCGTTTTGAATTTTATTTGTAACATCCTCTGCACCGACAAAATCTGCTCCAGCTTTTTTAGCAATTTCTTGATTTTCGCCCTTACATACTGCCAAAACCCTCAAGTTTTTGCCTGTACCATTCGGAAGAATAACAGCACCTCTAACTTGTTGATCTGCATGCTTTGAATCAACGCCAAGTCTTATGTGAGTTTCCACAGTTTCATCAAACTTCGCTTTAGCTATTTTTAAACAAAGTTCAAGCGCTTCTTTTATTTCATATAGCTTGCCTTTACCAACAGGCTTTACACTTTCAAGATATTTTTTACTACGCAACATATTTCTTCCTCTTTGAATTCAGATAAAAATTTCTTTACGTTTTTTTATTTCTTGTTTTTCATTTTGTGCGGTTTATAGCTTATTCTACAACTGTTACACCCATACTCCTAGCTGTACCTTTAATCATATCTATAGCTGATTCTATGCTTGCGGCAGTAAGATCTGGCATTTTTTGTTCAGCTATTTGGCGAATTTGATCTTGAGTTATTTTTGAAACCTTATTTTTATTAGGCTCCGAAGAACCACTTTTTAAATTACAAGTTTTCTTGATAAGAGTTGAAGCCGGTGGTGTCTTAGTAATAAATTTAAAACTTCTATCTGAATACACCGTTATAACCACAGGAATAATCAAACCAATATCTTTTTTTGTTCTATCGTTGAATTGTTTAGTAAATTCCATAATAGTTACACCATGCTGACCAAGAGCTGGACCAACAGGTGGAGCAGGTGTCGCCTTACCAGCCGGTATTTGTAATTTGATTAAACTAACTACTTTTTGTTTTTTTGCCATAAAAATTTTTACCTACTATTTTAAAAAACTAAAAGCTCTTAGAACGTCTATCCTAGAGCTTTAACTTGATTAAGTTCAAGCTCGACAGGTGTTTCACGACCAAACATAGAAACTACAACAGAAACGCAGTTATTTTGTTTATCTAACTTTGTAACCGTGCCAATCAGATCTTCCAACGGACCACTCATGATCTGAACCGAATCTCCAACTTTATAAGAAACTTCAATGATTTTTTCCCTATTAGCACCAAATTTTTTCACTTCATCATCTGTAAGTGGTATCGGCTTAGTACTAGCACCGACAAAGCCGGTGCAGCCTTTTATATTACGCATCGCATACCATGTATCGTTGTTCAAAACCATTTTTATTAAAAGATAACCAGGAAAAACCTTTTTCTCAACTTCCCGAGTTTCATTATTTTTTATTTCCGAAACAACCTGTGTAGGAATAAAAACCTCTCGAACAAAATCCGACAACCCGTGCGCTCTTACTACTTTTTCAATGTTAGAAGCTACTTTATTTTCATATCCGGAATGGGTGTGAACCACATACCATTTCGGTTCTATTTCCTGTGTCAAGTTTCCTCTTACACCATCTTCATACATAAATTAAGTAAATAGAAAAAGCCCCAATCTAGCAAAAAAACAAACAGCCCTATTAAAAAAACAGAAGAAAGAACTGTTCCCACATTACCCATGGTAACTTTTCTTGTTGGCCAAGTTACTTTTTTGAATTCATATCTTAAGTCCGAAAAAAAGTTTCTTTTCCCCGTGGACACCGATGATTTTACCATACTAATAACCTCCTAAAATAACTAAAGAATCGACAAGCTAATAGAATTACCTAGTTTCCCTATGTAGAGTATGTTTTCTACATTTTGAACAATACTTCCTCATTTCCATTCTGTCAGAATTATTTCTCTTATTCTTTCTGGTGTCATAACCCCGAGTTTTACATTCAACACAAGCAAGCGTTATTTTCGTTCTCACTTTTAAGCTAACCTACTTTCTTACTTACAGAACCTCTTCAAGCTTTATATTTTTAGATTAAATAAAACACGCAAAAACTGCAATTGGCAGCACATAACGCCCAAACGTGGTTTACTGTAACACAACACCTAACAAACGGTCAACACATTAGTAAGATTATAAAACAATCTTCAAAGCTATTTTTTACTTTTTCACGTAATTTATAAAATTTTAGATTTTTGTTTTACAGAAGCGATCCAATCTGACTCGACAAATTGACAAAAACACGTTTTTTAAATTACAATCATCGGGTGAAATTTTGAAATTTTACCTATTTTTTCGTCAGGAGAAAAGTCGGTGCGCAGAACTTTTCAACCAAAAAAAATCCACAGAAGAAAAAAACATGGTTTTAGAAAAAGAATGTCTACTGCTAACGGGCGGAAGATTCTGTCTAGACGCAGATTTAAAAAAAGACGACAACTTTGTTTGTCTTAGAAAATGAAACGCGTGTCTGAGGAGTTTTTCCATGCTTTTTGATCCGTTACACCTGTGTCCTGTACTTGGGGCTGCTATTGCGTGGCTGTTTAATTTAACAAAAAATTATTGTATTGCGTTAGTGCTTTTTACGTTACTTATAAGGGTTGTTTTATTTCCTCTTGCTGTTAAAAATCAAAAAGCTGTAGCAGGACAATCGAAGCTTATATCTAAACAAAAAGAAATAAAAGAACGATATAAAGGTGATCGCGAAAAACAAAGTCAGGAATTGATTAAATTAAACGAGAGTGAGCAAGTTAGCATTTTTGGTGGGTGTTTTTCTTCTTTTTTGCCTATGTTAATATTCCTTTCTATGTCAAAAACAATGTACGCTCCTTTGACTCATATATTGCACATAGACGAAGAAAAAATTAGACAAGCGACATCTATTGTCGCTAGTGAGCGCGGTGGTGATCAAAAGCCAAGTCTTTATGATGAGATGAAAGTTGTAGAGAATTTTCCTAATAATAGGGGAAAATTTTCTATGTTTGATAAAGAAGATTCAGAAAAAATAGAAACATTGTCTTTTAATCTGAATTTTTTTGGAACTAGTCTATTGCGAGCACCACGAGAGAGCCCTGTTTTGTGGATTATACCTGTGTTCTCCGTTTTAACGAGTATTTTTTCTTATCACATAAGTATGAAGTTTAGACAAATACCGACGCAGTCTACGCAAGGTTGTGCTAAGTATAGCATGTACCCTTTGATGGCGTTCAGCGCTTTTATCACTTTTGGATTTCCAGCAATTTGTGGTGTTTATTTTGCTCTTTCTAGCTTTGTTGAAATATTTCAGAGATTTATTCTAGAAAAATTTTACGGTATTTATAAAATAAACGCCTTAAGGGAAGCTGCTAGAATACAAAGAAGGATCTTAGAAGAAAAAAAATTAAAACCATTTAAATAAATAAATTTTATAAAAAACAAAGAAATAAACCTAAAGGAGGAAAATTGCTTGAGTGTTCTAACAAATAAAAGAGAAGTAGATCTAGAAGAAATTGCTTGTAGCTATTTAATCAATATGCTCAAAGGCTTTGGTATAAAAGATTTTGTTGTTCAAACTAAAAATTTTGATGGCGGAATTGTTTTAGACATAAAAAGTAAAACTTTAGGTTTTGTGATTGGTAAACATGGTTCTGTAATTGATGCTATGCAGTATCTTTCGACTCTCGTAGTTAATAGTATTAGTCCTAAATATTATAAAGTAAAAATAAATGCCAACAGATATAGAGAAAAAAAGGAATTAGCTTTAACTTATATAGCAAAAAAAGCCTGTTTGGAAGCGAAAGAAACGGGTAAGAGCGTTGTTTTAAACGCTATGAACGCATACGACAGAAGATTAGTACATGTAGCAGTTGAAGAAGAATCTGGAGTTATTTCGTATTCCCAAGGAAGTAAAGCCAATAGGCATGTCGTTATAGCTTTGGACAATAAAAAAAGTGAAAAAAAATAAAACTATTGCTGCAATAGCGACAGGTTCTAGTGTAGGTTCTATTTCTGTTATTCGTATTTCAGGGAACGAAGCGTTTAAAATAATCAATAAAGTTTTCAAAGCAAACTCTGGTACAACTCTAGAAAAGTTGGAAGGTTATACAGCGAGACTTGGAAAAGTTTATAAAGCAAATAAAACACTGATAGACGAAGCAATTGCTTTAGTTTTTAAAGCTCCTAATAGCTATACAGGAGAGAATGTAGTGGAATTATTTTGTCACGGTGGTATTTTTATTACAAGAGCCATACTAAAAGCAATTTTTGACGCAGGTGCCTCAGCGGCAGAAGCTGGAGAATTTACTAAAAGAGCATTTCTAAATTCAAAATTAAGTCTTACAAAAGCTGAAAGTATTATGGATTTGATTTCAGCTAGTGGCGAACAATCTTTGAACGCCGCTATACGTACATTTAGAGGAAAGACTTATAGTAAAGTTTTAAAAATAAGAGACGAACTTTTAAATTTATCTGCCAATTTTTCTGCATCTTTGGATTACGAAGACAAAAGTATTCCAGAAATTGAGCCTGAAGAAGTTGAGAAAGTTTTAAACAAAGCAATAAAAATTTTTAAAGATTTAGTTTTTAATTATGAAAAAGGAAGAGTAATAAAAGAAGGAATACGAGTAGCAATTGTCGGTAAACCAAATACAGGAAAATCTACTTTAATGAATTTTTTAGTGAAAAGTGACAAGTCTATAGTAACGAATATTTCAGGTACGACACGGGATATTATAGAAGAAACAGTAATAATTAAAAACGGTATAACATTGAGATTGGTTGATACTGCGGGCATACGAGAAACCAAAAATATTGTTGAAAAAATTGGCGTGAAAAAATCACTAAAAGAGCTTAGCACCTCTGATTTACTTCTCGTACTTTTTGATTCCTCAAAAACTCTTTCGAGCGATGATTTTCAAATAATAAAAAAAATAAAAAACAAAAAAGCAATAGCGATTTTAAACAAAATAGATTTAAGCAATAAAATAGACAAATTAACAATTAAAAAAAAATTTAAGAATTTTTTGGAGGTTTCTTTATCTAATAATACAAATAATAGGCATATTGACAAAATTGAAGAAAAAATTTTAGAAACTGTAGGAATTCTAGATTTGAATCCAGATGAAGATTTTCTGGCAAATCAAAGGCAACTTTCTGTCATTAAGCTTGCTTTAAAAAAAATAAAATTAGCAAGTTCAAATCTTAAAAAAGAAAATACTTTGGATGTTGTATTCTTTTGGATAGAAGAAGCTGTTAGTGAGCTTCTAAGCTTAACTGGACAAAAATTAGAAGAATCAGTAATTGAAAAAATTTTTTCAAACTTTTGTGTTGGAAAATAATAGATTTTGCAAGATTCTTGGGCATACAAATAATCTTTTGTAAATAATTTTGCAAATAAGATAATTTTCTTCTTTTTCAAAGAATTAACAACAAAATATGCTATATTACTGTCGAAATATTTTTATTAGCCTCCTACAAAACCAACTCTTTTTTTCTTTTTCCTCTAAATTAACTCTTTTCTCCATCTTCCCCCTCTTCTTCCCCTCTCTTCTTTTTAGCCCAAACAAAGTACCACCAACCAACGCCACTAGCAGCAAGTAACGGTAGCAGTATGCTGAGTGTTATTAC
>JAIRLJ010000050.1 GCA_031259495.1 Oscillospiraceae bacterium
ATTTATAGCTATGATCGCAGATAAGCTTTGTCTACAAATTACGGATGGTCAAACTGTTCGTAGTTAGATCCTATACTCTATTAATTAAAATTAAGTAATTCATTTAGTTAAAAGTTCGTGGACGAGAGCATGAAAACTAAAATGCCTCAAAATCCTTATGGGAATTGGGGTTTCTTGCTGTTGGGGTTTGAAAGTTTTGTTGTAATCGTTTTAATGTCAAGAGTTTTTAAAACTTGTACAAAGATGTTATTATGTAGTGGTGTGTATTTTTAAAATGACAGTATTATTAATGACTAAGGATAAAAAATGAAGTTGCTTGTTTTAGATGGGAATAATATTTTAAATCGTGCTTTTTATGGCATAAAGCTTCTGACAACAAAAACAGGAATTTATACTAATGCTATATACGGCTTTTTGAATATGTTAAATAAATTAAAAGAAGAAGTTAGTCCGGATGCAGTTGCTATAGCTTTTGATAATAAAGCGAAAACTTTTCGGCACGAAATTTTTGAGGAATATAAAGCTCATAGGAAAGGAATGCCAAATGAATTGGCAAGTCAGATTCCTTTTTTGAAGGATATATTATTAGCACTTGGATATAAACTTTTAGAAGTTCCTGGGTTCGAGGCTGACGATATAATGGGAACTTTAGCTAAAGCTTGTGACGATAGCCAGAACGAGTGTGTAATCGCGACTGGAGACAGAGACGTGCTACAGTTGATATCGAAAAACGTTACAATAAAAATGACGTCTACAAAACTCGGCAAGCCTTGTGCAAAACTGTACAATGAGGAGGTCGTTTTTAAAGAATATGGTCTTACTCCTAAACAACTTACAGATGTAAAAGCCCTAGAAGGCGACACTTCTGATAATATCCCAGGTATAATCGGCATAGGTAAAAAGACTGCATTAACACTTGTAAAGAATTTTGGGGATCTCGATAATGTGTATAAAAATTTAGACTCTGAGAAAGTAAGACGTAGTATAAGAAAAAATTTAGAAGAAGATAAGCGGAGTGCATATATCAGCTACGAACTAGGAAAAATACGAACAGATGTTCCGATAGATATAAATATAGAAAGTTACATAAAAAAAAGAGCTGATTACAAAAAGGCAATAGAGCTAATGAGCAAGCTTGAGCTTTTTTCGATAATTAAGAAAATGAAGGCTACAGAATTTTTAAAAAACAAAAAAACGGATGTTTTGGATTCTTCAAATTTAAAGATTGTTTATGAAGACGATTGTC
The DNA here is from genome assembly GCA_031259495.1 of Oscillospiraceae bacterium. Lineage (GTDB taxonomy): Bacteria > Bacillota > Clostridia > Oscillospirales > Acutalibacteraceae > JAITRE01. The sequence goes on from JAIRLJ010000050.1 coordinate 1,247, forward strand.
ACAAAATTTTAAAAATTATAGAAAAGAATGGCATGGCGGATTTTGTAGTTAATTATATTAACAAAAGAATAACGGCTGTTGCGTTTATTATTGAAGGTAATATTGTTGTCTGTGAACAAAATCCAAAGTTTTTAAAATTTTTAGAAGCTTTTTTGCAAGATGATAACATAAAAAAAAGAACTCATATGTCTAAGACTTTATTCGTTGCTTGCCAAAAAATGAATATAAAGGTAACGGGTATTAAATTTGACACTGCGATTGCCGCTCATCTTTTAAATTCTGGTACTAAAAAATATGACCTTGAAGATTTGAGCCTAGAATACGGACGGCTTAGAGGAGATTTGAGCGATGAAAAAATGCATTTGAGAAATTTGGTGCAAGAAGCTATTAGATTTTCTAAAGTTTTGAGTACACTCGTAAATAAAATAGAAGAATTCTCTTTGAATAACCTTCTTGAAAAAATAGAAATTCCTACGTCAAATGTTTTGGCCAGCATAGAAAGTGAGGGAATTTTAGTTGATAAAAAAAGGTTGGAACAATATTCTTTAGCGTTGTCTAATAAAATATCTAAACTAGAGAAAGAAATTTTCGAAGCTGTCGGGAAAAAATTTAATATTTGTTCATCAAAAGATCTAGGAGAAACGTTATTTCGAGATTTAAATTTATCAATTTTACCTAAGACAAAGCCTGTTATGGATAAAATTTTAAAATTTCGTGCTCTTACTAAAATAAAAACTACTTACTGTGAAGGTATTCTAAAAAAACTTAGAAAAAATAACAGAATTTATATGGTTTTCAAGCAGATGGAGACAAATACAGGGAGAATAAGTCTCGTTGATTTTGATTTTTATGACATATCTCCTGAAACAGATAAAGAATTAAGAAGGTTTTTTATATCTAAACCTGGTTGTGTTCTCATTAAGGCTTGTTATTCACAAATAGAACTTAGAATACTAGCTCATATTTCTAGTAGTAAGGAAATAATAACATTTTTTAAAAATAATGAAGATGTACATGTTGCAACAGCATCTAAGATTTTTAATGTGCCGTCGGACGTAGTTACTGAGACCATGTACAGAAAAGCAAAAATTTTAAATTTTTGGGTGATAAATAATGCGAGTGAGTTTTCTTTGGCTAAAAGCATGAATATTACAGTAGAAAAAGCTGGTAATTATATAGAGAGATTTTTTTCTTGTTTTCCTAGTATAAAAAAGTATGTAAGTAAAACTGTAAAATTTGCAAGAAAAATGGGATATGTTGAGACGCTTTTTGGTAGAAGAAGGTATATTCCTGAAATGTCTTCTTCAAACTTTAATATACGATCTTTGGGGCAGAAAGTTGCCGTAAACATGCCAATACATGGTACTACATCCGAAATAATCAAGCTTGCTATGATAAGGGTTTATTATGCGTTAGAGAAAGAAAATCTTTTAGCTAGAATAGTTTTGCAAGTTAAAAATGAGATTATTGTAGAATCTTCTAAAAGCGATGCTGTAAGAGTTCAAGAGGTGTTGATTAAAGAGATGCGGGAAGCTGTAAAGCTTAAGGTTCCTTTAAAAGTCTCTTCGTATTGTGGAAATACATGTTGCGGTGAAAAATTGCAAAGAAATATTATGTGATTTTATTTTTTTTATAAAGGGTTAAAATGAACTTTAAAGATACAAACACGAAAATTTTTGCTTGTTCAGCAAGTAGAGTTCTAGCCAAAGAAATAGCAAATCGATTAGGTTTACCAGTTGGTAGATCCGAAACAAAAATTTTTAGTGACGGCGAAGTTTGTGTGTCTTTAGATGAATCTGTGCGGGGTTCGGACTGTTTTATAATCCAGTCAATTTGTTGTCCAGTAAATAATAATTTAATGGAACTTTTGATAATGATGGACGCTATGAAACGTGCTTCAGCTGCAAGTGTTACTGTTGTAGCTCCGTATTTTGGCTATGCAAGACAAGATTGTAAAACAAAAGCTCGTGATCCTATTTCTGCTAAACTTGTTGCTGATCTTTTAACTATCGCAGGTGCAAGTAGAATATTGACTATGGACCTACACGCTCCGCAAATACAGGGTTTTTTTGATATTCCTGTAGATAATTTGCTAGGCGAATCATTACTTGCTACTGTTATAAGGGAGTTTACGGAGGATTTATCTGAATATGTAGTAGTTCCTCCAGATTTCGGCTCTATTAAAAGAGCCAGATGTTTTGCTAAACGTCTCGGGTGCTCTATAGCAGTTATAGATAAAAACAGAGTAGAAGCTAACGTTAGTGAAGTTATGAATATAATAGGTGATGTAAAAAATAAGAAAGTAATTCTCATAGACGATATGATAGATACTGGTGGTACGCTTTGTAATGCTGCTGAAGCAGTTGTTAGTAGGGGAGGAGCAGTAAAAGTTCTAGCATGTGCCACGCACGCGGTATTTTCAGGATCTGCTATACAAAGAATAAATAAGAGTTGTATAAGTAAATTAATAATTTTAGACACAATTCCATTTGACAAAAAAGCTGCTCTTGGCAAGGAGTTTGATATCGTTTCAACTGCTAAAGTTTTCTCGGAAGCCATAAAAAGAATAAAAGAAGATAGATCGGTTTCTACTATTTTTTCTATTTGAATTAAAACTTATTATAAGGAGCATTTTGTGAAGAAAAGAGTAGTTATAGCCATGTCTACTGATAAAAATTTTATTTTTCCAACACTCGTCTGTATTACGTCTATTATGAAAAATAAGAGTGAACAAGTTTCTGTATTAATTTACATAATGTTTTCAAAAAATGTTACTGATAAAGAAAAAAGTGAGTTTTTATTATTAAAAAATAAGTATAGAAATTTAGAATTTGTTTTTTTATCAATAAAGGAAGATGATGACTCTTTTTATACAGGTTTTATAAAAAGTAAAGCTTCTCTCTACAGACTAAAACTAGCAAGTTTGCTTTCAAAGGAAAATAAATGTCTTTATCTTGATGGTGATACTATTGTTTCAAGTGATTTATTTGAACTTTTTTCTAAAGATATAAACAATTATTATATAGCTGCTGTTAGAGATTTAAAACTTTCGAAAAAAGCCATTATAAGGCCAAAATTACTCAAAAAAGTATATTTTAACACTGGCGTTATGCTTGTGAACTTATCTAAAATAAGAAAAGATAATCTAGAAAAAAAATTTCACAACCTGCTTATGAACAACAACAAAGAAAAAAAACTATATTTTGTAGACCAAGACATAATAAATATCGCTTGTGAAAATAAAATTCTACCCTTACATCTCAAATATAATTATATGACTCACTTGCTTCGTATTAAAGTTTTATCAAAAATAATTTATTCGAAAAAAAATTGGGATGAAGCTAAAAAAAAACCTGTGATAACACACTATACTTTTATACAACCTTGGCAAAAAAATGCTTTGAAAAGTTTTTACAAAAAATGGTGGTCTTACGCTAAAATAGTACGTTAATCTGTAATGGCCTTGTCTTTTTCGGAAAATCCTATGATTAAAAATCATAAAAAATAAAAAGTCTGTTTTTTTACTCTGCTTGTCCTTGCATATCTAAATAAGTGATTTTCCCATTTTTCATGACAATAACTTTGTTAAATTTTTTATTTTCTATGAGATAAGCCGCCATACATCCCATCTTGTTTGCTACTACCCTATCTTTTGCACTTGGATTGCCGCCACGTTGAACATGTCCTAGAACCATAACTCGAACATCTACTTTTGCATTTTCTGAAATTTTTTTTGCAATATCATTAATATCCAAAAAATTTTCTGATACTACAACAAGAGAGTGCTTTAAATTTTTACTAGAACGTTCTCGCACGGGTTCTACAACATCCTTTTCAAAATTAAAAGAAACTTCAGGAACCAAAGTAGCAGTTGCCTCGGCTGCTGTTCCTATATATGAAGCCAAGTTACCAGAATTTTTTCCCATTACTTCGACAATAGCACATCTACCATGGGAAGTACTAGTATCACGCAGCTTGTCTATCATATTAACAGCTGTGTTTGCTGCAGTATCAAAGCCTATACTGTATTCACTACAATTTATATCGTTATCTATAGTCCCTGGTATACATATAATCGGCATACCAACTTTTCTCAAAGCTCTTGCAGCTCTGAATGTTCCATCCCCTCCGATTGCTACCAGCACATCTACTTTTTTTTGTTTGAGTATATTAAATGCAAGTTTTATGCCAGTTTTTGTTTTTATTTTTACACTTCTTGCCGTAAGAAGAAATGTTCCACCAATATGGGATATATCTGAAATATCTTCATAAGCTATCTCTCTAAAATCTTTATCGATAAGCCCCTCATACCCACGATAAACACCTAAAACTTTTGCATTTCTATTCAGAATAGATTTGGCAATGGCACAGATACATGCATTCATTCCCGGGCAATCACCGCCACTTGTTAGAATTGCAACAGTCTTATCTTCCACGAAATCCTCCTAAGTCAAAAATCCACTGAAAGCCTATTATAAGATTATTTTGAAAAACTTTCTATTAGACTTTGATATTTACATAAAATCTAAAAAAATTTTTACTCTAAACAATTTTTGTATACAATTATACGAGTTTTTGAATAAATATAATTTTTTTTAAAATAAAAATTTGCAAAACTAGATGGCAACTTTTCATGCGAATCAGTTTCACAGATTATAATGCTTTTAGGATTCATTTTTTTATCAAGTTCCAATAAATTTTTTTCTTCAAATTTATTTTTATATGGTGGATCTATAAATGCTATATCAAATTTTATACATATATTTTTCAAAAAATTTTCTGCGCTGTTGCAAAATACATAAGCAAAATCTGAATTTTTAAAACCGCAACTTCTTAGATTTTTTTCTATTATTTTTATAGCACTACGATTTTCATCCACAAAAAAAGCTTTTTTTGCTCCTCTGCTTAGAGCTTCTATACCCATCTGTCCAGAACCAGCAAAAAGATCCAAAAACACGGCATCTTTTAAATCAAATTGTATAATACTAAATACAGCTTCTTTGATTCTATCTTTAGTCGGTCGTGAAACATCAAAATCCGGAGCTAAAAGTTTTTTTCTTTTTTTATTTCCTGCAATTATTCTCAACATTAAACATCACTCTTTGTTTTTATTTTATATTTGTGCTTTTATTTTTTTTGCTAGAGATTTACTTAAACCAGAAACGGCTTCAAATTCTTTTAATTCAGCATCTTTAATCTTTTCAACAGAGCCAAAATGTCTAATAAGTTTTTGCACTGTTTTAGGTCCTATTCCTTTTATAGACAGCAGTTCTGATTTGAGCTTATTCTTTCTTTTTGATCTATTATAATTGATCGTAAATCTGTGAACTTCATTTTGAATTTGCTCTAACAGTAAAAAAACACAGTCTGTTTTGACCATTTGTATTTCTTCTGTGCTTGAAACAAGACCCACTGTTTTATGTTTCTTGTCTTTCTTTATACCAAAAACTTTTACACGAGAAAAGTCTTTTTTAAGAACTTTTTTTATCGCTAAAACGTGACCCAAGCCTCCATCTACAAATATTATATCTGGCATTTTGCCAAAACCTACTCCAGTGTTTTTAAGTTTGTCATATTCTAAAACTCTTCTGCTAACCATTTGGCGCATAGATTTATAGTCATTGCGCACTGTATCACTTATTTTAAACTTTTTGTAGGCGCTTTTCAGTGGCTTAGCATTTTTAAAAACCACCATGCAACCTACATTATCTTCTGCTCCTAGATTTGAAACATCGTATGCTTCTATATACTCTGGTTTTTTGTTGAGATTCAAAATTTTTTTAAGCTCGTCCAAAATAGTATATCTATTTTTTTTAAAAGAAAGCCTATATAAAAGATTGTGTTGAGCGTTATTTTTACATAAATTAACAAGTCTGAGTTGTTCTCCTCTTCTTGCGACATTTATAGAAACTTTTCTTGAATACTTATCGAGAAACCATTTCACTAAAACTTCTTTCGATTGCAATTCTATCTCAAGAGTTATGTTTGAAGGAGGCAAAAATTGTTCATAATATCTTGTTATAAATTCATCTAAAGCAAAATTTTCACTTGGGGCAAAATTTACAAAAAAAACTTCCTCGTCAATAAGTGAACCATTACGAATTTTAAAGACTTCAAAACAAGCTGTATCTTCAAGAATACAAAACGATATGACATCTTGATCTTTTATTTTAATTGATACAACATTTTGTTTTTTTTTGATGTTTTCTAGAGCTAAGATTTTACTTTTAAGTTTTTCAGCTTTCTCAAAATCTAATTTTTTTGCTGCTTTTATCATCTTTAGATTTAATTCTTTTATTAAATTTCTACTGGAGCCTTTTAAAAATTTAACAGCTGATACAGTTGAGTCAATAAACTCTTTATTTGAAATTTTACCGCAACATGGAGCGTCGCATTGTTTTATGTAAAAATAAAGACAAGGCCTCAAATTTTTAGGTTTGGGTTCATTTGTGTCGTAAAAATTTCTATTACAAACAGGAAGTTTAAAAATTTTTAGAGCTTCATCGAGACTGTTTCTCACAATCCAAGAACTAGTATATGGGCCTATATACTCGTCATTCACAGTATCAACATTTTTTGCAAACTTAAGCCTGGGCCAAATCCCCCCTGTTACTCTTATGTAAGAATAACCCTTGTCATCCTTTAATAAAATATTATATCTCGGCAAGTAATTTTTAATAAGACTGCATTCTAAAACTAAAGCCTCAAACTCACTAGACGTAACCACATAAGAAAAATCACTAGTATTTGAAACTAAACATTCTGTTTTTAGAGAAACATTTTTTTTAATAAAATACTGAGAAACTCTATTTCTAAGTTTTCTAGCTTTTCCAACGTATATAATCTCGCCACAAGCCGATTTCATCATATAAACGCCAGGGGACAAAGGCAGTTTCCGTGCCTTGTCCCTTAATGTAAGAAAAATTTTGTCATTTTTGGAATCAAGTATCAAAAGTTCTTTCGTAATCTGAAGCTAAAGTAAACCCAGAACTTATAAACTTTACTAAATCTTGGACAGCACTTTTTTCATCAGTGCCATCAGCTATTATTTTTATCTTGTCTTTTTCTGAGATCCCTAGAGACAAAATTCCGAGCAAACTTTTTGCATTTACTCTGCGTTTTTCATTTTCGATCCAAATAACAGACTTAAATTCATCAGCTTTTTGCACAAAAAAAGCCGCAGCTCTCGCACGTAAATCCATACCTTTTTCCAGAATCAATTCTTCTGAATACATTTATTCTCACTCTTCTTTATTTAAAAATTTATTATCTAAACAAATTTAACTATAAATTGCACTGCTTTTAATCCACATTGCAGGTTGCACCCCCCTCTTTTTTTCAATTCCCTGACAAACAGCAAAATTTCCTTGTTGTGTTAAATATTTAACGCTAAGTTGCCCACCAAATTGCCCCACCGTACGAGACCAAACACCATCTTCAGGTCTATTTTCGAATTTTTCAAAATTTCTAACCGCTAAAAAACTACGAGGCGTAAAAGAAATATCAACACCAGGCACAAAGCCACGAAAATATTCCGAATACTCTTTTTCACTTAAGAGAAAAGCTATATCTTTCGTATCACTATCTGCACGAGTTAACGCCCGAATAGGAGAACTAAATTCACTAGTACAAGCATCACTTAATACAGCAATGTTGACAACATTTGATCTCGCTTTAAAATTTGAAAACCAATCATTAACTAAATTTCTAGGCAACGAAGATGAATAGAGTTCCAAAGATAAATCATCTTGAACAAACTGTGCTAAAGAAAGGGGATCCAATCTAATTATCAGCGAATACTCTTCTTCTGGTTCTTTCTTAGAATAGGTAGCAATTTCTAACCAACTAGAAGCATCTTCGCTTCTATCGCCAAGCATCTCTGGACTTATTAAACGAAAATTTCCAGATGGCCTTCTGACAAAAATCTCTGAATCTACCCACAAAGCTGGCAAAATTAAACTTGATGTTGTTCCAAGCTTAATTCTTCCGTCTGACAATAAATGCCACCCGAAACGACTTTCACTTGGGCTTCTAAGTGCACAGGGACCACCTTTAGTTCCAAAAGCATCAAAAACAGTCTTACAGGATTTCTTACCAAAAGGGTTAGCGTATTCAACTATCTCTTCACAAGAAAGCAAAAAAGCAACTCTTGAATCACTTCTACCGTTCCAGGGAATTGTTGGAGCACTTAAAAAACTGAAACCCTTAACTTGAGATGGCCAAAAATCTGTACTGTCAACAGCATCAGTTTCGTAAGCCATAGCTTTAATTACAGAAGTCGGATCTAATTGCTCAAACCAGGATTCAACTGCAAAAATTGCACTTGCCCTGTCTTCCACCTCCATTGCTAGAGGATTTTTTCTTACTATAAGCGAACAGGTCTTACCGTCTTGACCGCGCTGCGTTGCAAGCTCTATCCAAGATGAACCTCGCTGTGATCCGCGATCCAAGTCACCAGCATTCAAATCACTCAGTTCTCTAACAACAGTCGAACTCGAACTTTTAGGTTTAGCTACTTTTGCAGGATTAGCATAAGCTTCCATTTTACTAAGATTCGGCGAAGTAATAAAAAAAGCTAAAACCAGACACAAAAATCTTTTCATAACAATCACTTATCCTTTCTTCAATTCGTTTCCTTAAAGAGATTGACTAAAAACCCATCCCCAAAAAATCTCTAACTCTTTAGGAAACTCGACAGCTCATTTTATCACCTTTTAAAAAAATAAAACAATGATCAAATTAAATCATCTACTATCTTCCAAAACCAATCAAACGTCTTACTTTTTCATATTTTGCACTAGCAATTTGATTTGCTTTTTTTTTGCCTATATCTAAAATTTCGTTTATTAGTGAAGTTTTTTCGATTTGATAATATTTTTCCTGGATAGGAACAATAGTTTCCAAAATAGCATCAATTACTTTTTGCTTAAAATCTCCATAACTCGTCATATTTTTAAATTTTTTAGTTGTAATGCTCAAAGGTATTGCTTTCAAAACAGAATAAATAGTAATTAAATTTGAAATTCCAGGTTTTTTAGTTTTGTCGTAATAAATCTTTTTTTCACTATCTGTTATTGCTCGACTAATTTTTTTGCGAATAGTTTTTTCATCGTCGAGCAAAAATATGGAACCATTAGTGTCCCCATTAGATTTACTCATTTTTTTTTCTGGATCTTGCAAATCTTTAATTTTTGCCCCAACCTCAGGAATAACAGCTTTTGGGACTAAAAAAACTTCTTTATATAAATGATTGAACCTTTGGGCAATACTTCGTGTTAATTCAATGTGTTGTTTTTGATCTGAACCTACAGGAACAATATGTGCATCGTAAAGAAGTATATCAGCAGCCATCAATAAAGGATAAGTGAACAAACCACAACAAATGTTTTTAAGTTTGGTGCTTTTATCTTTAAATTGAGTCATACGACTAAGTTCACCCATACAAGTTAAACACTCAAATACCCACGCTAACTGGTTATGCGCTGAAACTTCAGATTGAATATAAAAAGTACAATTGTTAGCATCCAGTCCGCTAGCTAAATATAAAGCCACAAAACGGCGAATCCGCTTCCTCAATAAGTCCGGATTTTCTCTAACAACAGTAATCGAATGCATATCAGGTATAAAAAGAAAAGAATCATACTCTTTTTGAAATTGTAAAAATTGTCTAATACTGCCACAGTAATTGCCTATAGTTAGCTCTCCACTGGGTTGTAAACCGGATAATAGACGTTTTTTCACAACCCCCCCTCCCAAAAAACAAGCTACATAATTTCTATATTAAACATCTTCGATACTAGAGACAAGTTAACAAATTTTAAGACTACTTAGTAGTACATAAGCTAACAAAGGAGTCTCCTTCAAAAACAGATTTTCAAAGAGAAACGAGTTGTTTTTTAATCTTATCGTTAATTATTAAATTAACCGAATAAGTCGGACATATCATAAAAACCAGGTGATTTATCTGCTAAAAATATAGCAGCATTAATAGCACCCACAGCAAAAACTTTACGTGATTGTGCTACGTGTCGAATACTCAATGTTTCATACCGACCTGCATACATAATTTCATGGTCCCCTGCAATGGTACCTCCACGCACAGAACTTATACCTATCTCATTCGCTTGACGTTTTTTTTGTTCCTCGTGTCTATCATATACATATGTTCGTTTATTTTTTTTAGCTTCAGACATTGTATTCGCCAAAATCAAAGCTGTTCCGCTTGGAGCATCTAATTTTTGATTGTGATGTCTTTCTACTATTTCAATGTCAAAATTTTCAAGTGATTTTGCAGCTAATTTACAAATTTTTATTACAAAATTCATTGATATTGACATATTTTCAGATCTAAAAACCGGTATAATTCTACTCGCTCTTTTTATTTTTTCTTCTAAAGATTTAGTAAGACCAGTCGTGCAGGAAACCAATGGCACTTTATTTTTTATACAAAACTCAAGCAAATCGTTAAGCACACTTGAATGAGAAAAATCTATCAAAACATCAGCCTGTTTTTTTACTTTCGAAAAATTATCTACTACACTAAAATCTTCCAGTAATACTTCTTCCTTATCTACCCCTAAAATTATCCCTATGTCTTCACGTAAACTTGCTACTTCGGCAGTAGTTTTACCCATATTGCCTAACGCACCACACAAAATTACTTTTTTCAAAACAATCTCCTAAAAATTTTCAATATTCATATTCTAAAGTTGCAAATATTCTATCTGATATTTTTTATGGCTTCTTTTAATTTTTCGATTTTATCTGTTTTTTCCCAACTAACATTTAAATCCTCTTTACTAAAATAACCGTAAATTGTCAACTTTCTATAAATCAGGTTCAACAAATCAAGTTGTGATAATTATCGAGATGGAGGTTTAGCATCAAAAACTTCAAAAACGGCTTTAAAAATAACATCCCTCGTAAAATCTAAATGTTTCAAAAGTTTCTACGAAAACCGAAATCAGTGTAGCTACACCAATGGCATAAGAAATTTGAACTTCGCATTTCTTAGTAAATTCAGCTACTACTACTACATTTTTGGCGATATATCGAGCATAATATGCTGCAGATCCATCAACTTTAGTTTGGCCCTCTCCTGAAAAAGTCCCATCACCATGGCGAGAATAACCAACGTAAGTGTCGACTATAATTTTTCTTCCTGTAAAACCAGTATCTGCAGCAGATCCCTCTCTAGTAATCGCGCTCTGCTAAGTTTATTAAGACTTTATAGTCCTATCGTCCATTAAACTCAAAAGAACAGCTTTAAATACCACTAAAATATAATATCTTTTCTTATTGTCTCTATCAAAATATTTTCTTAATGCTGTATTGAAATTAACAGAGCATCAGCCCTTACAAGCGAATTATCATTGTGATCATATTCAATACAAGTCGTTACTTCGCATGTCACCCTAACTTTCTTATCCTTTGCTATAATAGCGTCGAGCATAGCGCGTCTGCCACTTGGTCGCATATTTTGTCCAGATTCCCCTTCGGTCACCGATTCCGATGCAAAAAAACTCTTAGATATTTCCACCTTTTCCTTTTAAATTTTAAAATTCTCTAAATCTATTCGGGGCGGATTTTAACATTTTTTAAGATATGGGGTCAATTCTTAAGAGCAAAACTCATGGCACGGGTTTTCGACAGTTGAAGAGAAAACAAAAACTCCGAAAACTATTCATAAATTAGACTCTAGTTATTTTCATCCAAAGAATGTATTTTTTAAAAAATTTTTAAAAAATTAAAGCAATTTCAACGATCGACAAAAATTGCATTATTATTTGGATATTATCTTAAAAATTTTTATGAATATAATATGAAAAAATTTGCTACAATTTTGTGTTTTTATTAGCTCTTGGTAGCTTATACTTTTTGTTAATGTTAGAATCAGATTTAGATTTTAAAAATTTATGAAGAAGTGTTGTGGAGGGATATAAATGAATTTAAAATCGATTAAAAAAGTCGGGAAAAATCGTTACGAATTCACGATCGAAATCAACTCAAAAAGTTTTGAAAAATTTATAGACCTAGCTTACAAAAAGAAAAATAAAAACATAGTCGTTAGAGGTTTCAGAAAGGGTAAGGCACCGAGAAATTTTGTAGAAAAAGCTTTCGGTGAAGACATATTTTTCGAAGAAGCAATTAATATTGCTTGGCCTATTGCACTTCAAGATGCGATTAAAGAGTCAAAACTTAAATTAGTTAAGGATAAAATCGATTTTGACGTAATAAGTGTTAAAAAATCTGAAGGTTTGATTTTCAAAGCGACTGTTACCGTAGAACCTGAAATTACCGTTGATGGTTACAAAAATTTAAGCTTTGAACAACCTGAGGTAAACGTTTCCGGAAAAGAATTAAAAAACGAGCTAAAAAAAATAGCTAAAAAAAATGCAAGAATTACCATTGTAGAAAATGATCCTGCTAAAATAGGCAACATAGTTTTATTAGATTACAAGGGTTATGTAAACGGTAAGCCTTTTAAAGGCAGTGAAGCTAAAAAAATTAATTTAGAACTAGGTAGCAAACAGTTTATAGAAGGTTTTGAAGAGAAAATTGTTGGACATAATACTGGTGAAAAATTTCGTATAAAAGTGAAATTTCCCAAAAATTATTCTATAGAGGAACTAAAATCTAAAAATGCCGAGTTTGAAATAAAAATTCGAAAAATTCAGAGTCAAGAAATACCAAAAATTGATGACAATTTTGCTAAAGATGTAAGTGAATTTAGTTCTTTAAGAGAATACGAAGACTCTATAAAAAGTGAATTTCTTGCTAAGAAAAAAGAAAAAGTTAAAAATAAAACAAAAGAAAAAATCGCTAATCAGCTTGAAAAATTGGCTGTTGTTGAAATTCCAAGCGCAATGATCGAAAACAAAAAACAAGAGATTATAAAAAATTTAAAAAATGTTTTCGCTTCAAAAAATTTGGATTTAAATAAGGATTTATCTGATCCAAAAAAATTTGATGATACCTATAAACAAATGGCTATAAAGCAAATAAAAGTTGATTTATCTCTAAAAAAAATAGCAGAACTAAATAATATAAGAGCTACTGAGGAAGATATAGAAAATGAATGTAAAAAAATATCAAAGCATCTTAATTTAAATCCCGAAAAATTAAAAACGCATTACAAAAGCAAAATTGAATATGAAGTTTTAAGAGAAAAAACTTTTGATTTTTTAATAAAAATTTCAAATGAAAATTTTCAAAAAAACCAAAAAAATACTAAAAAAAAATAAGTCTACAAAAAATAATAAAATTTTAAAAAGCAAAAATAAAGAATTAATAAAAAGAGTCTTTAAAAAAACAAAAAAATGTGAATTTACAAAAAAAATAAAAACACTGCTGGTCCTGTGACTCCACCAATCGCAGCGTCCCAATTTTCATCTTCGATAGAAATGTCCCCACTGGTTATGCTGATAATTACACCGAAGCCAAATTTTCCTCCACCAATACCCGTTTACGCCACCAACATAAATTTTTCCTTACGCCTGTGTTATAAGAGTTCCTCCACTTAAACTAGGTGGCATATGGGTTTGAGGGAGGATTGACTCTGAAAGTTTCGTTAAAAATTTCGGAATAACAAATACTCAACAACTAAATTTAGAGTAACACGTCAGAAATTATTGATGTTAGAGAAGATTAATCTTTTGATCACAGTATAGTCCTAAACTGAGTATGATGGTTTGAGATGTACGAACAACATCTTGGATTTGAGTAGAATCTCAGACTCTAGAGAGGTGAAAGATATATAAGAAGTAATCATAGACAAGGTCAAGTAATACTAGCTTTTGTATTAGGATCATTAGTCTCACGATTCGTTCCAGCAGAGCTTACAATTATCTGTTTGTCAATAGCTCTCATAATTTTATCCCTAGTCCTCATAAAAGGATAATAAAGAAAATATCAGGAGCTGATTTATTGAAAATTGTTGTTGTAAAAAGCCCAAAAATATTGGCTTTCTTTTTGAGAAAAATTTTTAGAATTAAAAAAGAAGAACATACAACGTAAAAAAACAAGAAACGCACACCAAAACCTAAATTAGTGATCTTTATCCCAAGCGTATCTGTCGTCAGATGCGCTTTTTTTGGTACACTATAAGAATTGCGAAGAATAAAATTATATATTCGCTCGCAAATCCTCTTCCGTAATCACAAAACGTCGAATCCGCTATAGACTTAACTGGCCCTAGAACTTCGATACCTATTGTTTTACCATGGAGCTGATAACGGGATTCGAACCCGTGACCTCTTCCTTACCAAGGAAGTGCTCTGCCGACTGAGCCATATCAGCATAGACCCAACTAACATATTTTAATAATTCTAAAAACCTAATTCCTCAAAAAACTATTTTTAAAAAAATCTATTCTTTGCTTTGCGTAAGAATAATTTTTTCCGATATATTTTTGGGAACTTCAGCGTAGTGACTTGGTTCCATCACATATTGCCCCCTACCTTGCGTCTGACTACGTACATCAGTCGCATAACCAAACATTTCAGAAAGCGGAACAATAGAGCTAATCCTTTGGGCCCCGGCGACAGATTCCATTCCTTGAATAACTCCGCGACGCGAATTAAGGTTGCCAATAACATCTCCCATGTATTCTTCCGGCACTGTTACCATAACTTTCATAATGGGCTCAAGTAATACAGGGTCAGATTTCTTCACAGCTTCCTTAAATGCCATTGACCCAGCAATTTTAAAAGCCATTTCTGAAGAATCAACTTCGTGATAACTACCATCATACAATGTGACTTTTACATCAACTACATTGTAACCTGCAAGAACACCAGAACTCATCGCTCCCTGAATTCCCTTATCAACTGCAGGAATATACTCCTTAGGAATAGCGCCTCCAACAACTTTATTTACAAACTCATAACCTTTTTCAGGATTAGGCTCCACACAAATTTTAACGTGACCATACTGACCTCTTCCCCCTGACTGTCTAACATATTTATGATCAATATCGGCCGATTTTCGTATAGTTTCCTTATATGCAACTTGCGGTTCACCAACATTAGCCTCAACCTTAAATTCACGAAGAAGTCTATCTACTATAATTTCAAGATGCAACTCACCCATTCCTGCAATAATAGTCTGTCCAGTTTCATTATCGGTATAAGCCTTAAAAGTCGGATCTTCTTCAGCAAGCTTTGAAAGTGCAATACCCATTTTTTCTTGGCCAGCCTTCGTTTTTGGTTCAATAGCAACATGAATAACAGGATCAGGAAATTCCATCGACTCAAGTATGACTGGGTTATTTTTAAAACACAAAGTATCCCCAGTAGTAACATTTTTAAACCCTACCGCAGCAGCAATATCACCCGCATAAACAGCATCTACGTCTTGTCGATTGTTCGCGTGCATTTGCAAAACCCTACCAATTCTTTCATTGGTGCCTTTGGTCGCATTATAAACAGTCGACCCAGCCTTTAAACAACCAGAATAGACTCTAAAAAAACACAATTTTCCAACAAACGGATCAGTAGCAATTTTAAAGGCAAGCGCAGAAAACGGCTCATCATCAGAAGAATTCCGTTTAATCTTTTCACCTGTTTCTGGATGCACACCCGAAATAGCTTCCACATCAGTAGGAGCTGGCATGTAATCCACTATCGCATCTAGAAGTTTTTGCACTCCCTTATTTCTGTAAGATGTACCACACACTACCGGTACCATATCACCAGATATAGTAGCTTTCCTTATACAAGATTTAATTTCATCTTTACTAGGAATTTTACCCTCAAGATATTTTTCAAACAAATCGTCATCTTGTTCTACTGTAAATTCTAACAACTCAGAACGATATTTTTCAGCAAGTTCTTTCATGTCACTAGGAATCTCCTCGGTGCGAATATCCTTACCAAGTTCGTCATAGTAAACGTAAGCCTTCATCTCGACCAAATCAACAAGTCCTTTAAATGTTTCTTCTGACCCAATTGGAAGCTGAATCGGCACCGGATTAGCACCAAGTCGTTCTTTGATCATCACGACTACATTATAAAAATCGGCACCCATAACATCCATTTTATTTACATACGCCATACGAGGTACATTATACCTATCAGCTTGCCTCCAAACGGTTTCTGTCTGTGGTTCAACACCACCTTTCGCTGTCAAAACAGTGACAGAACCATCGAGAACACGCAAAGAACGCTCCACTTCTACCGTAAAATCAACATGCCCCGGTGTATCAATGATATTTATCCTATGTTCCTTCCAAAAACAAGTAGTCGCAGCTGAAGTAATTGTAATACCCCTCTCTTGCTCTTGCTCCATCCAGTCCATAGTAGCAGCACCTTCATGAACTTCACCTATCTTATAGTTAACCCCAGTATAAAACAGGATACGCTCAGTAGTCGTGGTTTTACCAGCATCAATATGTGCCATTATGCCAATATTTCTAGTCAAACCTAAATCAACCTGCCGTGTCATTTGCTTCTCCTTACCAACGATAGTGTGCAAAAGCTTTATTAGCTTCTACCATCTTGTGGGTGTCCTCGCGCTTCTTGCTTGCGCCTCCTGTTGAATTCACAGCATCTACAATTTCATTCGCAAGCCGTTCTTCCATAGTCTTTTCATTCCTAAGACGAGCGTACTTAATTATCCATCTAAGTCCCAGCGTTTGTCCTCTCTCTGGACGTACTTCCACCGGAACCTGGTAAGTCGCCCCCCCAACTCTGCGTGATTTCACTTCCAAAAGTGGCACCACATTGGCCATTGCTTTTTCAAAAGCCTCAACTGGACCCAAAGAAAGCCTCTTCTCGACACTCTTAAATGCACCATATACTATCTTCTGTGAAACTCCACGCTTACCGTCCAACATCAAACTGTTAATCAAACGAGTAACAAGTTTGGAAACATAAAGCGGATCTGGCAAAACATCGCGTCTAGCGACAGAACCTCTTCTTGGCAAAACTTTCCCTCCTAATATTTTTTATTAAATATCTCCTTAATTGCATTTTAATTACACCTTGACAGCGCCAGCCTTAGGTCGTTTTGCTCCATATTTAGACCTACCCTGTGCACGCTTTTCTACTCCCTGCGCATCAAGCGAACCCCTGATTATATGATAACGAACACCAGGCAAATCCTTAACCCTACCACCGCGTATAAGCACCACGCTATGCTCCTGCAAATTATGTCCAATACCGGGTATGTATGCTGTAACCTCTGAACCATTTGAGAGTCTAACCCTAGCAATCTTTCTAAGAGCAGAATTAGGCTTTCTAGGGGTAACAGTCTTAACAGCCGTACAAACCCCACGCTTCTGAGGAGAACGTTGTTTTATAATCACGCACTTCTTTGAATTCCAACCCTTCGATAGAGCCGGAGATTTTGTCTTTCTAAATACAGCTTTACGACCATTTCTTACTAATTGACTCACAGTTGGCACAAACATTACACTCCGACATAATTACAAAATATACACAAACAAAACAAACACGCAAAATCACTAACACACACAATGCTCAAGAACACAAACACATACAGACACCACAGAAGCGCCCAACAATTACAGATGGTATCATTCAAAAATAAACATTGTCAAGCATCAACCTCTTAGCCTTTAAACACGTTTTCACAAAACACTACGATGCTTTTAATAACTTGTTCTATAATAGTGTTTTAAAACTCACTTTTAAAAAATTAATCTTCAATCTATTAAGAGTTTTTGAATTTGCTGACAAGTACATTTGTGCAGTAGGATATCGGGGTAAATATTCTATCTTAAAAAAATAAAAAGTATCAAAGAAAAAATATGAAAATAAAAATAGAAAATAAAAAAGAGTTTTTTATGCAACAGGCTCTAAATCTCGCAAAAAAATCAGCTTTAGACTTGGAGGTCCCAGTTGGTGCAGTTGTAGTTTTGAAAAATAAAATCATTGCCTCCGGACAAAACACAAAAGAATTCGAAAAAAACGCACTTTGCCATGCAGAAATCAAAGCAATATGTTCAGCGTGCAAATTTTTAGGAAAGTGGCGCTTAAAAGAATGCGAAATTTATGTGACACTCGAACCCTGCCCAATGTGCGCTGGAGCTATCATAAACTCTAGAATCTCTAAAGTATTTTTTGGTGCTAGTGATCCAAAATCCGGGTGTTGTGGCTCGATTACAAATTTATTCGATTTGCCATTTAATCACTTACCACAATATGAAGGTCAAATTTTAGAAAACAAGTGCAAATCTATACTAAAAACTTTTTTTAAGAAACTAAGATCTTAATAACATTAATTAATGGATTTTATGTTGAAAAATTTACAAAAAAATCCCAACAATCAAGAATTGCTATTTGATACATCTCCACCTACAAAACCAACTCTTCCTTTTCCTCTAAAACTAACTCTTTTCTCCATCTTCTCCCTCTTCTTCCCCTCTCTTCTTTTTAGCTCAAACAAAGTACTACCAACCAACGCTACTGGCAGCAAGTAACGGTAACAGAAGGCCAATCTTCAACTTGAGTGCCGTTTGCTACAGTTAGTTCTGTAAGAGCAATATTTGCAAGATAAAGTTTGCTTGGAAAGCATAAAACATTTTCGTTTCTATCTAAAGCAACGTCA
>JAIRLJ010000005.1 GCA_031259495.1 Oscillospiraceae bacterium
TTTTATCAGTTGTTTTTTTACTTATAATTTTTTTTGTTTTTAAAATATCTAGTAGAGCTATAATCAATAGACTTTCTGCAAAATTAAATTTTAAGATCAAATTATAAATTCAGGCTGTATAAAAAGATAGTTTACGAATGAGTTTTACACAAAAACAAATTTGCAAAGTTTTTTAAGTTTATGGTATAAAAGTCGCTGGCAGTGTTCCGCTGAAGATGTTTGGAGGGTTTTGTAATAAAAAATCTCAATACTTTGGATGAGATGTCATTAAACGAAATTGAAAGTATTTTAGAGAATGCTCAAAAATTTTCTGAAGGCTTAGTTTTCAAAAGATTAGCTGACAAAATTGCAGTTAATCTTTTTTTTGAACCTTCTACAAGGACGCATTACAGTTTTGAAATTGCCGAACGCAAGCTTTTTATGTCACCGCTATCTTTTTTTAGAGAAGCTTCATCTTTAGTAAAAAACGAGACTTTTTTCGATACGGTGAGGGTTTTTGACAGTTTTTGTCCTGATGTCTTAGTAGTTAGGAGTTCAGAAGAAGCGTTTTATAAAAGCTTAATTAATAAGTTACATGTTCCGATAATAAATGCCGGTGATGGAACAGGTTCTCATCCGACTCAATCTCTGTTGGATCTTCTCACTATAATACAAGAATTCGGTTCCTTTGAAAGGCTTAGCGTTGCTATTATAGGGGATGTTAAACATTCACGCGTTGCTCACGAAAATTTTAAGATTCTAACTCGTATTGGTTGTAAAGTTTATACTAGTGGACCAGCAGAAATTTCAGAAAAAAATTTAAATTATATTGATTTTAATTATGCTATTAAGAATTGCGATATTATCTATCTATTAAGGATTCAACATGAAAGACATCATTTTTCTAAATTTTGTTTTGATAATTATAACAAAATTTATGGCCTCAATTTTGATAATATAAATTTATTAAAACCAGGTGCTGTAGTGATGCATCCGGGCCCAGTTAATAGAGATGTTGAAATTGAGAGTAAATTGGTTGAACATCCAAGATCACGAATTTTTAAGCAGGTTAAAAATGGTGTATTCGTTCGTATGGCTGTTTTAAGATATGTGTTGGAGTAAGGTTTTGAAAATTTTAATTAAAAATGCAAATGTTTTTTCAAAAGATTTAAAATTTAAAATTCGAGATATATTTATAAATGATTTGTTTATAGAAGATGTTGGTGAAAACTTAAATTATGAAGTTAATAAAATTATAAATGCTAAAAATCTCCTAGTTTCACCCGGATTTATAGATTTGCATTCTCACTTGCGTGAACCGGGGTTTGAATATAAAGAAACGATAAGAACTGGCACTAGTGCGGCCGTGGCTGGTGGGTTTACTACCGTATGCTGTATGTCAAATTTAAACCCTGTACCTGATTGTTCAAAAAATCTAGATATTGTTTTGAAACTTGTTAAAGACAACGCATTGTGTAATGTTTTACCTTTCATGTCAATGACTAAAAAACAAACTGGTAAAGAGATTTGCGAATTTGATTCAAGGTGTGTTGGGCTTTCTGAAGATGGAAATAGCGTTCAAAGTAGTTTGGTCATGGAAAAAATTTTTAAAAGTTTTCCAGGCTTACTTTTTTCAGTGCATTGTGAAAATAAAAATGAAATTAAGAAAAATTCATTTATTCATGATGGAAAATATGCAAAACAACATGGTCTTTCGGGAATTAGTAGTAAAGTAGAATATAGTATGTTGAAAAGAGATCTTAAACTCGCTAAAAAATTTAATTCACACTATCACATGTGTCATGTTTCGTGTAAAGAAAGTGTAAAAGTAATACGCGATGCGCGTAATGCTGGTGTTAAGGTAACCTGTGAAGTTACCCCTCATCATTTGTGTTTTTGTGAAGATGATCTAAAAAATAACGGGGATTTTAAGATGAATCCTCCGCTGCGTACAAAAAAAGATCAAGAAGCATTGATCGAAGCTTTAAACGATGGCACGATCGATTGTGTCGCAACGGATCATGCTCCGCATTCTGAAGAAGAAAAATCTGGTGGTTTACAAGATAGCTTGATGGGAGTAATCGGTCTGGAGACGGCGTTTAGTGGATTATATACAAAGCTTGTCTTAACAAAAAAAATTCTGCTTTCTAGGTTATTAGAAGCTTTTACGTTTAGTCCACAGAGAATTATTGCTAAGTCATATAAAAATTTCGGTATAGCAAAGGGAAATCGAGCTGATGTTACTTTAATTGATTTATCAAAGAAATGGAAAGTATTTCCTGAACACTTTTTTTCAAAGGGTAGAGCTACTCCTTTTAGAAACATGAAACTTGTTTCAAAAGTTGTCATGACTATAGTAAATGGACGGATAGTCTATAAATTAAAAGGAGCTTTAGACTAAAAATGCCAGAAAAAAAAATAATATTCGAGAATGGAGAAAGTTTTGTTGGTGAAGGGTTTGGAGCAAATAAAGATGCCCTGTTTAGGGTGGTTTTTAATACTTCTGTTGTAGGTTATCAGGAAATATTGTCGGATCCGTCTTATTATGCACAAATAGTTTGTATGACATATCCATTAATTGGGAATTATGGTCTAACAGATGATGATTACGAAAATTCAAAACTTTTTGTTGGCGGTTTTATCGTAAGAGAACACAACGATAAACCGTCTAATTACCGTTCTGTAAAAACTCTTGACGAAGTATTGGAGGAATATGAAATTCCTGGGGTTTTTGGCGTAGATACGCGAAAAATTACTAGAATGTTACGAGACGAAGGGAACATGCGGGCTTTAATAACTTCTTCAGATGTTTCTGTTGGGACCGGAGTTTCTAAAATTAAAAATAAGCCCGAACTTAAATCTTTAGTCAAAATGGTGACGTGCAAAAAAATTTGGCAACAAAAAAAATCTAGTTTTAAATATACGATTGTAGTTTTAGATTGTGGAACAAAATTTAATATTATAAGGATGCTTCAAAAGAGAAGATGTAAAGTTGTTGTAGTTCCATATAATACGGAATTCCAGGAAATTTTTTTATTTAAACCAAATGGTGTATTAATATCAAACGGGCCAGGGGATCCTAGAGATTTACCAGAAGTGGTAAGAACAATCAAAAAGTTGCAGGGAAAAGTGTGTATATTCGGAATTTGTCTTGGACATCAGCTGATAGCGCTTGCAAACGGCGCCAAAGTATACGAAATGAAATTTGGTCATCGTGGCTCGAATCATCCTGTGAGAAATTTAATAACAAAAAAAATCGAAATAACATCACAGAATCATTCTTATTCTGTTGACAAAAGTAGTTTAATTAATACTAGACTTGAACTTACTCATGAAAACTTACTTGATAATGAAGTAGAAGGGTTAAGAATAACAAAAGATAATATTTTTTCAGTACAGTATCATCCTGAACATGCTCCTGGTCCACATGATAGCGAGTATCTTTTCGATGAGTTTAAAAGAAATATGGATCGTGTTTTGTTAAAAAAAGAGTAGGGATGAAACAAAATTTTTTTCACATAGCATTAAACAAAAAAATAGCAAAAAATACTTTTTTTATGATTCTTGAAGGTAGACTCGAATGTGTTTTAAAACCAGGACAGTTTATTAATATAAAAATAGATGGTTTTTTCTTGAGAAGACCAATCAGCATATGTGATATTTATAGAGATTCTATAATTATTATCTACAAAATTTTTGGTCAAGGTACACAAAAGCTTTCTGAGTTTTCAAAAGGTAAAGTACTTGACATACTTTATGATCTTGGTAACGGTTTTAATTTGGAAAACGCTTATAATAAAAACGTAGTTTTGGTTGGTGGCGGTGTGGGGGTTTCGCCACTTTATTTTCTTGCCAAAAATATAGAAAAAAATTGCAAATCTTTGAAGGTTATTTTGGGATTTAAGACTAAATCAGAAGTTTTTTTTGAAAAGGAATTCAAAAAGATTTTGAGCATACACAATAAAGATGATTCGTTCGAATTAAATTATGTGACAGTGGTAACCGAAGATGGTTCATTTGGTTCTAAAGGATTAACTACAGACGTCTTGAAAAATTTAAAACACGATTATTATTTTTCTTGTGGGCCTAAAACAATGCTTAGGGCTATAAGTAATCTTGGGAAAGACGGCGAAATTTCTTTAGAAGAACGAATGGCTTGTGGTTTTGGTGTTTGTATGGGGTGTTCTTGTAAAACTCTTTATGGCAATAAAAGAGTTTGTACAGAAGGACCAGTTTTTAAATCTTCAGAGGTAATTTTTGAATAGTCTTAATGTAAATCTAGCAGGATTGGTGCTTGATAATCCTATAATTCCGGCAAGTGGAACTTTTGGTTTTGGATATGAGTTTTCTAAAATTTATAACATAAATATCTTAGGCAGTATTGTTTTAAAAAGTGTTACGAAAAAAAAACTATTTGGCAATCCAACGCCACGCATTGCTGAGTGTGAAAACGGTATGCTTAATTCTATTGGTCTTGAAAATCCTGGTGTAAAAGATGCAGTAAAAAAAATTTTTAATTTAAAAAAAATTTTCAAAAAAAAGGTTGTAGCGAGTGTAGCTGGTTTTTCTAAAGATGAATATAAGTTTGTTACAGAGAAAATTTCTAAAATTCCCAATGTTGGAATTGTCGAATTAAACTTAAGTTGTCCTAATGTAGAAGAAGACGGGATAAATTTTTCATCTAAAAAGCGGTCTGTAATAAGTATTTGTAAAGCTGTAAAAAGCGTAAGTAGTAAACCTATTTTTGCAAAACTTTCACCGAATGTTACTGATATAACAGAAATCGCATTAGCCGCTCAAGGCGCTGATGTTGACGGAATTACTTTATGTAACACACTTTTAGGATTAGAACTGGAATCAAAAACAGGTAAGCCTGTCTTGCCAAGAAAAATCGCTGGGTTTTCAGGTAGAGCTATAAAACCAATAAATTTAAGATGTGTTTATCAAGTTTATAAGAAAATAAATATTCCCATAATGGGTGTGGGTGGTGTGCAGGTTGCTGAGGATATATTGGACTATATGTCGGCAGGAGCTGTAGCTGTTCAGGTGGGTTCTGAGAATTTGGTTAATCCTATGGTTTGCCAAAAAATAATTGAAGATTTGCCAAAAAAACTTCGTGAATACAGAATAAAAAATATAAGCGATATTATCGGAAGAAGTCATAGATAAAAATCACATATAAAATAAATAGATTTTTAATTGGAGAAGAAATTATGTGTGTGAACAAAGACGTTATAATTGCCTGTGATTTTGAGAATAAAGCTGAGTTGTTGGGATTTTTAAAAAAAATTAAAACTAAAAAGCTTTTTTTAAAAATAGGCATGGAACTTTTTTATAGAGAGGGTCCAGAGATAATAAATTTTTTGAAAGATTTGGGCCACAGAATTTTTCTTGATCTTAAACTTTGTGATATACCCAATACGGTAAAGTCAGCAGTTTTTAATCTTACAAAACTAAATATAGACATGATTACTGTTCACGCTTTTGGCTCAAAAGCTATGATAGAGTCGGCTAAAGATGGACTTTTAAGAAGTTCTAGAGAAATTTTGCTCATAGTTGTAACGATTTTAACTAGTATTTCTGATGAAATATTAAAAAAAGAATTGATGATTAAATACAGCTTAAAAAAAACAGTTTTAAATTATGCAAAAGAAGCTCGAAAATCTGGGGCTGATGGCGTTGTCTGTTCGGTTCACGAAGCAAAAGAAATTAAAAGACTTGGGTTCGAAAATTTTTTATGTGTAACACCCGGAATAAGATACAAAAAACAAAAAGATGATCAGATGCGTACTGCTACTCCCATAGAAGCAAAAAAATCAGGTAGTGATTTTATAGTAGTAGGGAGACCAATTACAAGAAGTAAATATCCGATACTGATGTATGAAAAAATTTACAAAGATTTTTTAGGAGAAAATCATGAATAAAATAATAGTCCAAAAGTTATTGGAAATACATGCGGTTTTTTTTGATTTTAAAAATTTATTTACTTGGGCTAGTGGGATAAAATCACCCATATATTGTGACAATAGGCTTTCACTTTCATATCCAGCAGTGAGGGATCTTATTAAAATTGAGCTTACAAATTTAATAAGAAATCATTATAAATCTGTTGAAGTAATAGCGGGTACAAGTACAGCTGGGATTCCGCACGCTGCGCTTGTTGCTGACATGATGAATCTACCGATGATATACGTTCGTTTTTCAAAAAAAGAACATGGACGAAGACATTTAATAGAGGGAAAAATAAAAAAAGGGCAGAATGTTGTAGTTGTAGAAGATTTAATTTCAACGGCAACATCTGCCTTGGAAGTAGTGAAAATCTTGAAAAAAGAAAATACAAATATTTTAGGAATTGCTTCTATTTTTTCGTACGATACAACTGTAGCCAAAAAAAAATTAACAATGGAAAACGTAAAAAATTTTTCTCTTGCAAATTTGGATATACTTATAGAAGTGGCTCTTGAAAAGAACATTATAAATAAAGATAATAAAATGAAGATTTTAGAGTTTAGAAATAGTTTTTAGATTTTCGTGGTGGTTTTTCGCTTATTTTTAAGATAAAACTTTTTTATATTGGAGCTGTTGAAGAATTTGTTGAGCGTTTGCAAGATTATTAATGGAAAAAAAATTGCTGAAAAAATAAAATCTAATTTAAAAATAGAAGTTTTTAATATTAAAAGAGATTTTGGTGTAATCCCTGGTTTGGCAATAATTTTAATCGGGGATGATCCTGCTTCGAAAATATATATAAAAAATAAGCAAAGAACTTGTAAAGATATTGGCGTTTCTTTTTTCAAATATGAATTTTCGGCTGGAGTTTCGGAAAAGGAAGTTTTGTATCTTATAGAAAAATTAAATCAAGATAGAAATACGCATGGGATCATAGTTCAGCTACCTTTGCCTAAACATTTGAATGAAAGACGAATAGCAGATAGTGTTTTACCTGAAAAAGATGTAGATTCGTTTTCTAGCAAAAACATTGGAAAACTTTCATCTGGTTTTGCAGAGCTTTTGCCTTGTACTCCAGCTGGTGTTGTTGAATTATTTCGTTGTGAAAATATTGAAGTCTCAGGGAAACATGCTGTGGTTATAGGCAGAAGCAATATAGTCGGTAAACCGATGGCGATGATGTTGCTTTCTAACGACGCTACTGTCACGGTTTGTCACAGAAAAAGCAAAAATATAAAAGAAATTTGTAGGACGGCTGACATAGTGATTTCGGCTGTAGGAAGAGCGAATTTCATTACGGAAGATATGATCAATGTTGGGGCTGTAGTAATAGATGTGGGCATAAACCGAAAAGATGATGGAAAAATTGTAGGAGATGTTGACTTTGAAAGTGTTTATAAAAAGGCGAAATTTTTGACACCAGTGCCAGGAGGTGTTGGCCCTATGACAGTTGCGATGCTAATGAAGAATACAGTAAAAGCAGCTAAATTATTGCAGCTTAGGCCGATTTTTTATTGATACAGCTTTGTTTTTGTCTATTTTTGATTTTTTAAAAGTTTTTTTGAAACTCATTTTGCTTTAACTGCATGGCTTGTGTTTTAAGCAAAAATTAGTTTAGAATCCAACTGTAGTTTTAGAAAACAACCGCTTAAGTCAGTCTTTTTAAAAACCGGATGGTCTTGTAGTTTTGGAAAAATTTTTATATAACACACATAGTTGTTAAATTTGTTTTTTGGAGGAATTGTTTCTTGAAGACTAAGTTTTCTTTATTTCCGTTTTTGCTGTCCTTGTTTTTTCTAGTTCCTATTGCTATTAGTGTAGGGTCTTCTGCAAAAAAAGAAAATAATGTAGTTCCTGAGATTTTGGGCTACAATGCATTAAATTTATCTCTAATAATTTTTATTTTTCTTTCTTTTATTTTAGTTGTGCTATGTTTATTTTCAAAGGATGCAAAAGAAAAGGTTTTATTAAAGCAAAACACGTTAACAGCTACAGCTTCTTTTTTACTTGGTTTGTCTATTTTAATAAAAAGTCTTTCGTTTAGTTCACAAGTATTTTTTAAACAAGAAACTAATAATCAACTTGATGTTATGTCTGTATCGTTATTTGTTTTAGGCGTTTTGGTAAGCTTTTATTTTTTGGTTTGGAGTTTAATGGCTTTTAATAAAAAAGATATGTTCAAAAAATTTTCGTGTTTGACTGTGTTGCCTGTAATTTCTTCGCTTTTTTGCGCACAGCAATTTCGGATGATTAAATTTGACCTTGCTTATGAAAATTTTGTACCATTCTTGATTCTTACTTTTTGCTTACTTGCTATTTTTTTCCTATACCAAGCGAAAATTATTTCCGAAGCTGAACTAGAAAAAAATACAAAAGTTAAAAGTGGTTTTACAATTTGCGGTTTTTTGAGCGTAGCAGCATTAGTTTTTTTCTTTATAATAAGTTTTTTGTATAAGTTAAATTCAGATGTTGGTTTTCTAGAAATTTTTCTAGATAGTTTTTTAAATTTGTCCGTTATTTTCTATGTGATTGTGTTTTTGATAATTTTAAGTTTTTCCTCAAAAGAGGATAGTAGTATTTATTAGTTTTTAATAATATGTATTACTAGATCTAAAATTTCTAAAATATAAGGTTCTTATTAAAAAAATTATGAAAACTATTAATATTGGCATAAATGGTTTTGGAAGAATAGGTCGTTTAGTTTTTCGCGCTGCGATTTCAAATCCTGATATTTATAATGTTGTAGCAATTAACGATCCTTTCCTCAGTGCGGATCATATGGCGTATATGCTTAAGTATGACACTGTTCATGGCAAGCTTCCTGTTGATATATCAGTGAAAGATTCTAAGCTTTTTTTAAAAAATGAGATTATAAATATATTTTCTGAAAAGGATCCTGAAAATATTCCATGGAGTTCGGTTAACGGTGATTACATAGTGGAGTCAACGGGATTTTTTTGTACAAGTAAGGCTGCAAATGCTCATCTGAGAGCTGGGGCTAAAAAGGTAATTATTACAGCACCCGCCAAAGACAAAGAAACAAAAACTTTTGTTTGTGGCGTTAATTTACACGAATATAAAAAAGATATTAATATACTCTCCAATGCATCATGCACGACCAACTGTTTAGCTCCTCTTGCAAAAGTTATAAATGACAGTTTTGGTATTGTAGAGGGTCTTATGACAACTATACATGCCGTTACTGCTACTCAAAAAACTGTTGATGGTGTGTCTGCAAAAAATTGGCGTGATGGAAGAGCTTCTTTTTCTAACATAATTCCATCTTCTACAGGAGCTGCTGTTGCTTGTTCGCTTGTAATACCAGAATTAAAAGGTAAGCTAACTGGTATGTCTTTTAGAGTTCCAACGCTTGATGTTTCTGTTGTTGACATAACTTGTTCTTTAAGAAAAAATACTACTTACGAAAAAATTTGCAATTGTATAAAAGAAGCTTCTGAGAATCAGCTTTCTGGAATAATGGGATACACTGAAGATTTGGTAGTTTCTTCAGATTTTATTGGAGATGTAAGAACCTCTATTTTTGATGCAAAAGCAGGTATCATGCTTAATGATCATTTTGTAAAACTTATTTCTTGGTATGACAATGAATGGGCATACAGCAATAAAGTTTTAGATTTAATAAAACATGTACATACTACAAGTCTTACTGATTAGATATTTGTAAATATTAGATTCTATAAGAAATTTCGATGATATAGATTCAATAAAATTTTTTTATTCGTGAATAAATCTGTTAGTTTTTGTAAAAGACAATCTAAAAAAACTTAAAATTTAATTCTAATTTTAAGTTTTATCTAGGAGTTTTAAAAAAATGTCAAACAACAGTAATTTAGAAGATTTTTTAAGTTTTTTAACAAGCTACCCAAGCAAAATGTTAGAGCTTGAAGAATTAAGAAGTAAGTATATAGATAGAAATCTAGCTGGTTTTTGAACAAAAAAATATGACATATCGCCAATCTAATAGGGGAATGGTTTGGTCTTTTATTGATCCTAGGCTTCAACTAACTACTAAAGACTTGAATGATTCTACACTTTTTACATGTTGGACAGTACAACATGATTTTGAA
>JAIRLJ010000011.1 GCA_031259495.1 Oscillospiraceae bacterium
TTTTATCAGTTGTTTTTTTACTTATAATTTTTTTTGTTTTTAAAATATCTAGTAGAGCTATAATCAATAGACTTTCTGCAAAATTAAATTTTAAGATCAAATTATAAATTCAGGCTGTAAATTTAGTTTTGTGGGAAATTTATTGTTTTAGTTGGAATAAATATAATCAAAATTGCCAAAAATAACTTCGGTGATTTTTTATGATGATTTCTCTTATACGTACTGTAATTTTGTATGCCTTTGTTGTTTTGGCTATGAGATTGATGGGAAAGCGTCAAATAAGCGAAATGCAAACATCCGAGTTAGTGATTACGCTTTTAATTCCAGATATAGCTGCTATACCGATGCAGAATGCCTCCACTCCGATGGTAAGTGGTCTTGTGCCAATTATGTTTTTGGTTGTTCTAGAAATTTTTCTTTCATTTTTCATGTTCAAAAATTCAAAGCTTAGGAGAGTTGTATGCGGAAAACCAGTTATTGTAATAAGTGACGGAAAGATCGACCAACAAAAAATGAAAGAATTACGTATGACTAATGCAGATTTGTTTGAACAATTACGTCAACTGGATATATTTTCTCTAAACGATGTTTCTTGGGCTGTTGTCGAAACAAACGGCAAACTTAGTGTACTAAAAAAACCTGACAAATTAGAAGCTGACGCTTCTATGGTTAATTTCAAACCTCAAGACACGGGACTTGAAATGATAATCGTAAATCGGGGAGAAATATCTAATTTTTCACTTTCAGTTTGTGGGCTTGATTCCAAATGGGTATTCGAAAAAATTAAAATAGAAAACATAGATTTAAAAGATATTTTTATGATGACGGCAAATAAAAATAAAGAATATACCGTGATAAAGAAAGCAGAGGTGTAAAACATATATTATGAATAGGGTTTGGATCGCTTTGCTAATGTCTTTAATGGTTATTGCGGTTTGTATATGTGCAGTATTTTTTGTAAAAAATACAATATCTTCTCTTGAAGATGATTTAAAAAAAGTCCAGCTTAATATAGAAAACTTTGATTTAGACTCAGCTTTAAAAAACACTCAAACTTTTGAACAAAATTGGGAGAAGAAAGGAAAAAAATTATCTATGTTTATGGACCACATAAAAATAGAAAGTGTTGATCAAACCATATCTGTTTTAAAAGCAAACCTTGAAATGAAAAGACACGAAGATGCAAACGTTGAGCTTTTTAGAGTAAAAAAACTATTCTGCCACATAAGCGAAACTGAAATGCCAACGATTGATAATATTTTATGAGTCTTTAATTTTTAATAAACTAAAGTTAACATTTAGCTATATTTTTTGCTCAAAATATTTTAAGTTCAATCAGCTAACGCTTTGTTAAGCCAAGCATTAGCGATGTCTAAGGCTTTATATAAACCTTGTTTTTCACTTTTTTTAACAATCCTTTGAAATATATCAACTTCTGGATCGGTATCTAGAAGTCTGATGGATACTTTGTCGGCAATTTCCTTGTTTTTAACTTTTTTCTTACTTTTTATTTCTAATACAACTATGTAATCTTCAGACATGTCCCCGTAATAAATTGAATCCTTAAACCTTAATAAACGCCTACCTTTATACATAAGCTTCGATATTTCTTTTTCTTTTGCTTTTTTATCTTTTTTTTCTGATGAGATCTTGATTTTATCAGATTTTATTGCTTTTTTTTTACTACTACCAACGGTCTTATTTTTTTTATTACTAGTATCTGAATTTATTTTTTCCTTTTTTGGGTTTTTAATTTTTGTTTCGATTTGATTTTTCATTTTTGAACCTCCTTAGAATAATTCTACTTTCAAGAGATAGTCTAAGCAATAGTTGGACAGTGTTAAACAAAAATCATAAAATCAATTTGCTTTGACTCAACGCGTATCTTTAATCTTATGAAATTTTGCGTTACAATCAGTTTGGGTTGGTTTAGCGATTGAGATCATATCGAGAAAGGAGAAAATTTGGCAAAAACACGTTTTACTCTTAACATATGCGGAATCGGTTACACTATATCTTCTGACGAGGATGAAAATTATGTAAAAGAGATTGCGCAGGAAGTTAGTGACAATATTTCGCGAACGATGAATTCAAATTCTAAAATCTCTACATCTATGGCTGCAACATTTGCTGCGTTAGAATATTGTGATATTGCGAAAAAAGCAACTGTTGGAACTGACAATTTGCGTGTACAAATAAAAAATTATTTAGAGGATATTTCGGAAGCAAGGATGCAAATAGAGAATCAGAAAATGCAAATAGAAGCTTTGCGCTTAGAGATAAAAACTTTAAAAATGAGTTCCTCTTGTCGTAATGCTTTAGAATGAGTACAAAATGCCTAAAAATTTTAAAAAAGCGAAATGATGCTGTAATCCCCACACGAAATTCTAGCGGTGCGGCAGGGTTTGATTTGTACGCTTGTATTAACAAAAGTTTAGTTATTAAACCTGAGGATCTAAAAATTTTGCCATCAGGAATCGCTGTAGCTATACCGACAGGTTTCGTTGGTTTGCTGTTCGTGAGAAGTAGCTTAGGAGTAAAATATTCTATTTCACTTTCGAATGCCGTAGGAGTGATAGATAGTGATTACCGAGGGGAGATACTCGTTGGTTTAAAAAATTTTGGAAAAACTATTTATACTGTAGATCCAGGGGACAGAATCGCTCAAATGGTAATAGTTCCATTTCTGGTTTGTGAGACAGAAGAAACGGAAGTTTTGTCTAATACTGCTCGTGGTCAGGGAGGATTCGGTTCTACAGGAAGATAAAATTGCAAAGCACTGGGCTACAGGTTTATAATTAAGCGCAGGTGTTTAGTCGGCCAATTTAAGATATTGTAAAAGAGGTTCGGTGTGTTTTCGAAGGATATAGGAATAGATCTTGGAACTGCGAATACGTTGGTTTATGTTCGCAATAGGGGTGTGGTTATAAGAGAACCTTCGGTGGTGGCTGTAGATATTAGAACCGATACTGTTCTATCTGTTGGTTCTCAAGCAAAAAGGATGATAGGAAAAACCCCTGGGTCGATTGTTGCCGTTAGACCTTTGAAAGATGGTGTGATTGCTGATTTCGATGTAACTGCTATGATGTTGAAATGCTTTATGAGAAAAGCTATAAGAAGGCGGTTCGTTTTTGGTGGTAAACTTAGGCTTGTGGTTTGTGTTCCGTCTGGTGTGACCGAAGTTGAAAGGCGTGCAGTCGAAGATGTTGCTAGACAGGCTGGTGCTGGAACTGTGGAGTTGATCGAGGAGCCTATGGCAGCTGCTGTAGGTGCTGGGTTACCTGTCGCTGAACCTACAGGTAGCATGATTGTGGATATTGGCGGTGGTACAAGTGAGATTGCTGTTATTTCACTTGGAGATATAGTTTCTTCTCATTCTGTCCGTGTTGCAGGTGATAAGTTGGACGAGGCTATTATTTCTTATATAAAGAAAAAGCATAATCTTTTGATAGGTGAAAGAACTGCTGAGAATATCAAATTAGAAATAGGTTCAGCCTACAAAAATGAAGAAAGTGAAGATGGTGAAGTAGAAGTAAAAGGAAGAAATTTGGCAGATGGACTTCCGAAACATGCGACAGTAACTTCCGAAGAGGTTAGAGAAGCTTTAAGAGATCCGTTAAATACCATAATAGACGCCATAAAAGACACACTTGAAGCAACTCCTCCGGAGCTTTCTGCTGATATCATAGATCGTGGCATAGTCTTGACGGGTGGAGGTGCGCTTATAAAAGGTTTAGATGAGTTGATTTTTCAAGAAACTGGTATGCCTGTAAAAGTAGCAGAAAATCCTCTCGATTGTGTTGTTGATGGCACTGGAAAACATCTTGATATTGTTATGCCTTCTGATTACTACAGAAGCTTGAGAAAAGTGAGAAACAGATAAAATTTTCTTGATGCTAAGTGTGGAGTTTTGGTTTGGGAAATTTCTTTAAAAGCACGAGCTTCAGAGTTTTTTTAGCGGTGCTTTTTTCTTCGTTTATTGTATTGATTGTAGGTGTTATTACTAAGAATACGTACACAAATTCTGTTTTGGAATTTGTAATTATCCCACTTCAAAAATTGAGCGCCTCTATTTCTGATAGCTTTAGAAAGGCTATCCCTATTTCTAAAACAGAAGAAGAGTTTTTAGAAATAATAAACAGTCAAAAAAAAGAACTAGAAGAATTGCGTGAAACTGTTGTAGATTATCAAAGCATAAAAAAAGAAAACGAACAATACAGACAGCATTATAGCATTAAACCAAGAAATGGTGGGCTTAAATTTGAACCTGCCTATGTTGTCGGTCGAAGCCCAGATGAAGATTTTTCTGGGTTTATTATTTCTAAAGGAACTGCTCACAATATTTCTAAAAATGATCCAGTTATAACTTCGTCTGGAGTTATCGGTTTGGTTACTTCGCCAGGACCATATTCAAGTGTTGTTAAAACTATTTTTTCTCCTGATGTAAAACTTGGCGTAGTTCAAAAGGAAACTGGTGAATCGGGTGTCGTAACAGGAAATATAAAACTTGCTGACAAAAACCAAACAAAGATGATGTTTCTTTCTAAAGAACCCCACCTAAAAGAAGGGGACGTTGTGGTTACAACGGGGCTTTCTGGACTTTTTCCTAGAGATTTACCTGTTGGTAAGGTTGTTGAAATACAAACTAATCAAGAAGATGCTTCTCCGTTCGCCGTAATAACTCCATTCGAAAATATAAAAGAAACTCTAGATGTTTTGGTAGTGGTTGATTTTTTTGGAAAAAATAAAATTTCTTAAAAATTCGGAAAATAATACAAAAATTAAACATCTGAATCAAATAAAGGTAGCTTTATTGGACATATGAAGACATTAATTACAAACAACATTTGTGTTAATAATAGTTCTATAAAAGAGTGCTCAATGCCGTAATTGTACGCTTGTTGCTAGTTTATTTAAAAAATAAAATCAAGTTTTAAAGAACAAAATTAAATATTAGTTAATTGCATTTTGATTTTTTGTTCATAGTTATTTTTAAAGAAATAGCATGAATTTTCATCGCAATCAAATATATTTTTTTTAAAATTTAACGCAAAAGCTCTGCAACCACCGGCGCACACGTATTTTTTTTTGCACTTTTTGCATTTTGAATTTTTAGAAAATAGGTCACTTAATTGAGTATTCATTATTTTTTTGTAAAAATAGCTCTCTATTGCTTCTTTAAAAGAAACTTTAAGCAAAAAAGCTCTTTTAAAGTTATTATTAGCTGTCAATAACGGCATACACGGTAATACGCTTGTATCGGGAGCAATATACACTTTATTTTTAGCATGAGGACAAATACTTTGAAACGGCAAGTTTTTTTCTGTTTTATTATATTTTTTTGCAGGAATCGAGTAGTTTTTTGAACCTTTTTTGCAAATAAAAAATCCCCCTAAAACTAAATTTATTGGTGATTTTCTTTTAAAAAATTTAGGAATGTAATCTAAGTAAGCTTCATAAAGTTCATATACGCTAGGAATTTCTTTTTTAATTTTGCACGTATCTGTGACAATAATTTGGTTGGTATAAACAGTTTTTACACCCAGTGATGTTAAAA
Organism: Oscillospiraceae bacterium; assembly: GCA_031259495.1. Lineage (GTDB taxonomy): Bacteria > Bacillota > Clostridia > Oscillospirales > Acutalibacteraceae > JAITRE01. Next base: position 5,558 of record JAIRLJ010000011.1, read on the forward strand.
AATCTATATTTTTTTCTAAAGTTTTTAAATTTCTTTTGTGCATACAAATAGTGGCGCTTGTTTCGAATTTTTTAGAATTTAAAAGATAAAATGCATTTTCAGCTAAATATTGAGCGCCTTCTGTTCCTCTGAACCAATCATGAAAATTAAGTCCATCAAAACTAATTGAAAATTCGGGACGAATTTTTCTGAGTTCTAGTTTTTCTAAAAATTTTTCATTAACAAGTGAGCCGTTTGTGTTGATTTCTGTTAATTTTATATTTTTTCTAGATAGAGCGTCGACTATACAAAAAAAATCTTTGCGGCATAAAGGCTCTCCTCCGGTTAAAGAGACTTCTTCAATACCATATTCACTCATTTGATTTATTAAATCTAAACAAAAATTTAAAGAGGGTTCCATGTTTTTTGATTTTATTTCGTTTAAAAAACAATGTTTACATTTAAAATTACATTTACCAGTTATTGACCAGTGAACTTTTTTTATGCACACACTATGCCTCCAAAGTTTGCTTTTCTCAATTTTATTTTTGGCTAAAAAACATGCTAAAATACTTCAGGTTTTTGAAATGGTTACTAGAGAGGAGAATTACTGTTGGCTAATCGCAAACTATTGAGAATTTCGTCAGATATAAAAAAGCACGTAAGCCAAATAATAACTAAACTAAATAGCCCAGTGGTTCAAAAAAATCTTGTTAGTGTAACTAGTATTAAGGTTGCTTCAGATCTTTCTTTTTGTAAAATCTATATTAGTGTTTTTGGAAAAAGTTATGATGCTTGCAAGGCCTTTTTAGCCATACAGGCGTCAAGTTCTTATATTCGTAAAGAACTTTCTAATAAATTAAAATTGAGGCATACTCCAAAATTAGAATTTTTAAAAGATAAAACTTTAGAGCAAGGGGCAAAGATTGAACGAATGCTTCAAGCTTTGATGAGTTTAAAAAAATAAATGAAAATTTCTTTAGAAAATATTGCTGATATTTTAAACTCGGAGCAAAATTTTACAATAGTAACTCATAAAAACCCTGATGGAGATGCTATTGGTTCTAGTTTGGCTATTTTTAATATTTTAAAAATTCTCGGTAAAAATATTAGAGTGCTTTGCAGTGATTTTATTCCCTATAATTTTAGATTTTTAAATAATAACTACAAAGGAACAAAATTTGAAAATTTTGTTCAAATAGCAAAAAATTTTGAGGAGGATGACGAAGAGAGCTACATAATAAGTGTTGATCTTGCTAGCGCCAACCTTTTAGGTTCTGGCCTTTGTTTTCTTAAAAAAAAAATAAATTTGTGTTTGGACCACCATTCGTCTAACGACAATTATGCTGAAAGTACTTTTGTAGACAAAAAAGCTGCTGCAACTTGTGAGATAATATATAAAATATCAAAAATATTAAATGTTTCGAGTTCAGAAATTGCTACATGTATGTATACGGGTATAGTAACGGATACGGGTGGGTTTTCCCATGCAAATGTAACAAAAAATACGCATAAAATAACGTCTGAATTAATAACTATGGGAGCAAATAACGTTCTTGTGAGCAAAAAAATTTTTGCATCCAAAACTTTAAAAGAAATAAAACTAAAAGCTAGAGTTTTAGATAGCATTGAACTAGTTTTAAATAAAAGATGCGCTTTTTGTAAACTCGAAAATAGAGATTTAGAAGAATTAAGAGCTTCTAAAGAAAATGCGCATGGTTTTGCTAGCATACCAAGAGAAATAGAAAATGTTTTAATTGGTGTTTTTTTAAGAGAAGAATCCAAGGATTTATGGAAAGTTTCAATTCGTACAGAAGTTGGAATAGATGCTTCAAAAATTTGCAAAAGTTTTGGTGGAGGAGGACACATTAACGCATCTGGGTGCCTTATTGGCGGGCCTTTAAAGAAAGTAAAACACGAACTTACAGAAAAGATCTCGGAACATATACAGAAATTTTTATTAAAACATAATATGCGAAAGAATTTCTAAAAAAATGGACAGAATCAATATCAACGGAGTTATGGCGATAAATAAGCCCAGTGGCATGACGTCTTTTGACGTAGTGTCTAGGGTTCGTAAAATTTTAAAAATAAAAAAAATAGGACATTGCGGTACACTTGATCCATTAGCAACGGGAGTTTTGCCGTTATTGTTTGGCAAAGCAACTAAGGCCTTACCGTTTATCTTGGAAGATCAAAAAGATTATATTGCCTCTTTTAAACTCGGAATAATTAGCGATACACAAGATATAACAGGCAAAATAACTAAAATAAAAACAGGACTTTTTGCAAAAAAAAAATCTTTAGAAAAAAATATTGTAAAAAACGCTCTTAAAAATTTTTTAGGAAATTCTAAACAAATACCTCCTATGTATTCTGCTTTAAAAAAAAATGGCAAACGACTTTATTCACTAGCAAGAAGAGGTAAAGAAATAGAAAGAGAGCCTCGAAAAATTTTCATAAAAAAAATTTTTCTTGTTGATTTTGATGAAAAAAACTTAGAGGGGCAATTTTTTATTTCTTGCTCAAAAGGTACATATGTAAGGACTATATGTCATGATCTAGGCAAAAAAATAAGATGTGGAGCAGTTATGACTGCGTTGCACCGCACATTTTCCTCTGGATTTTGCATAGAAGACAGCATATCTTTAAAAAATCTTGAAAAACAAACAAAAAATAATACTAATATTTTAAGAAAGATTGATACGATGTTTTTCAGCATAGAAAAAATAACAGTGACTGCAGCACAAGCTTTGAGATTTAAAAATGGTGGTAGTTTATTTTTAGAAAGATTAACTTTTATGTATTCTATAGAAGACGGTAAAATAATTAGGGTTTATGATCAAAACAAAAGTTTTTTGGGCCTTGGAAAAGTTTCAATAAAAAAAGGCGAAATGTTAGTGTTAAAAAACTTTTAACCCGGTATTTAGTAAGGTTACCTATTCATATAGTTTTAAAATTTTCTAACCTTTTAATTCTTTATCTTCAGTGGTGCACCATCTGGGGATCGAACCCAGGACACCCTGATTAAGAGTCAGGTGCTCTGCCAGCTGAGCTAATGGTGCATATATCTTTACTGACACTTTCACGATGGTATCATGAAGACTTAAATATAGTCAAAAAATCATTAATTTTAATTTATTGCTTTTTATGTAATCAGAAAACTAGGAATTTTAACATTTTGAGAAAGTCTAAATAAATTTTAAACTTTTGCAAAACTATCCAAAATATGAGTTTAAATAAATTTTTGAATACAGCAAATATTAACTGGAAAAAATAAAATATAAAAAATATTATTTTAATGTTAGCTATATATTTAGAGTTTATTAAATTAAATAAATTAGAGGGAAAGTTTGATATGATAAAAAAAATAAAAAAAACAAGTCAACAAAACTTAAACGAAGAAAATGAATTTGAAAAGATTTCCGCTGGTGTTCAAACGGATATTACAAAACCACCAGAATTTTTAAACGCTTTTGAATCATTAGGAAACATTGCAGGTGCCACAGACGTGTGGGGCAAAGACTGGATTACTATTTTAAAAGACGACAAATGGGTATGGAAGCCCGCTGCTGATATAGTAACAACTGAAGACAATAAAGAATATCCAGAAGAAATCTGGGGTTGGCTAAAACAACAAGAATTAGGGGAAAAAAAAGAAGAGCAAAAATAAGTTAATAAATTTACACTAAAAAATACATAAAGAAAAAGTTTTTATGTGTCTAATAAATATTTTAGCAATGAGTATCTATTTTTGCTCTCGGTATTTTTAACCATATCAAAAATAACTTGTCTTTTTCCGACTAAAATTAACACACATTTTGCTCTTGTTATGGCTGTATAAAAAAGTTTGTTGCTTAAAAGTTGAGAGGGCCCGGAAAAAATCGGAATTACTACAGCATTAAATTCACTTCCTTGGCTCTTATGAACACTAATTGCCCAAGCAAGAGAAAGCTCAGAAAAATTAGAGCTTTCATATTCGACTATGCGATCATCAAAATTTACAGTAATTGAAGTTTTTTTAAAATCTACTTTTTTTATTACCCCTACGTCACCGTTAAAAATACCTTGTTCTACGATATTATTTGATTTTTCATATTTTATATCATAATTATTTTTAATCTGAATAACTTTGTCTCCCTCTCTGAACTTAAACTGACCAACAGTTATTTCAGACTTTTTGTCGCTTAATGGATTTATAGAATTCTGAAGATCTTTATTGAGCTCTTCGACGCCTAAAAAACCTTTTTTTATTGGAGATATTACCTGTATATCATTAATGGAAGAAAAATTGTAAAATCTAGGAAGCCGAATAGTACAAAGATCTAAAATTATTGATTTAATCTCTGAAACATTTGTTGTTTCTAAAAAAAAGAAATCATTTTTTCTATTATCAAGATCAAGTTCTCTTTTTTTAATAATAGCGTGAGCATTTTTAATTATGAGGCTTTTCATAGACTGTCTAAAAATTTTTTCCAACTTCACTATTTTTATTTTTTTTGAAGCTATCAAATCTGTTAGAACATTTCCGATTCCTATTGATGGTAGTTGATTTTCGTCTCCTACTAGAATAAGCCTTGCTCCAATAGGTAAAGCTTCTAATATAGCTTTGAACATAAAAATATCTACCATTGAAAGTTCGTCAACTATCAGTGCTTCGCACTTTAAAGGATTATCTTTGCAAAACCCGAACACACTTTTTGAATTATCGGCAGGATCTGGTCTAGCGTTTAGCAATCTATGAAGTGTTTTTGACTTTAAGTTAGTTAAATCTTGCATTCGCTTTGCAGCTTTTCCTGTTGGAGCTGCACAAAAAACTTTTAGTGCATTTTGCCTTAAAATTTTTATTATACCCTTTAAAGTTGTTGTTTTCCCCGTACCCGGACCTCCAGTCAGAATCATAACGGTTGGTTCAAGTGCAAATTTTATAGCTTTTTTTTGTTTTTCAGCATATTTTATTTTTGAATCTTTTTCTATATTTTTTAAATAACTTTCTAAGTTTTTAATAGATTTTGTTGATAGCTTTAACATTAATTTCAAACGATTTGCTATAAAATTTTCACATTTAAAAATTTCAGGTAAAGAAATAAATTCGTTATCACGAATACGAAAAGATATTAGTGTTTCTTCCTGCAAAAGTTTAGTTAAAATTTCCTGTAAATTTTTTGCTTCTAGTTCAGTAAAATTTACACACATTTCTATAAGTTCTGACTTCTTTAAACAAGTAGACCCAGAAGTTTTACAATAAGTCATAAGTACGTGAAAAAAAACCGCTCTTAATCTTACGTTATTTGTTTTTTGATTTTCAAAAGTAAAAAATATGCGATCGCATTTTTTAAAGTCGACAAAAAACGGTTCACCCATCAAAATATACGGATTTGACTGTATTTTTTCCATAGAATTATTTTTAAACTTTTCGTATATTTTTACAGCTACTTTGGGCGATATGTCGAATTTTGATAGTTTTAGTACAATATTTCTTAACTCAGTGTTTTTTTTAAAATTTTTTGAAATTTCTTCAGCTTTTTTATACGTTACGCCTTTTACGGTAGCAAGTTTTCTAGGCTCTGATTCTATAATATTTAAAGCATCGCTACCAAAAGCTTCTATTATTAATTTAGCTTTCGCTTTTCCTATTCCCTTTATGGCACCAGAAGATAGATATTTAAACATCGAGGTTTCATTAGAAGGCACAATTTGTTCAAAATTTATAACGCAAAACTGTTTTCCAAAATTTTTATGTATTTTAAATTTCCCATAAATTTTTAAAGTTTGTCCAACATCTACACCGAATATTTCTCCTACAGCGACTATACTGCCTTGTTTTTCTATTTTTAAGACTAAAACAGTGTAGGCATTTTCCAAATTTTTATATACTATCTTTTCAACTGTGCCTTCAAAAGAAAGTAACCCTGCTCGAATATTATTTAACATACAATTATATAAGCCGTTTTTATATTTATTCAGTAAATTTATTATTTTATAAAATCTTTCAGTCGCCTACTTCTTCTTGGGTGTTTCAATTTTCTTAGAGCTTTTGCTTCTATTTGTCTAATTCTTTCACGTGTAACATTAAATTCTCTTCCTACTTCTTCGAGTGTTCTTGGACGACCGTCTTCAAGACCAAATCTTAGGCTTAAAATTTTTTCTTCTCGAGGAGCAAGAGTGCCTAAAACTTCTGATAACTGTTCCTTTAACATAGTGTGAGACGCAGCATCGATCGGTTCCGGTGTATTTTCATCAGATATGAAATCTACTAAGTGACTATCGTCTTCCTCTCCAATCGGAGCTTCAAGAGAAACGGGTTCTTGAGCAATACGTAAAACTTCTTGCACTCTTTCTTCTGTTAAATCTACTTCTTCGGCAATTTCAGAAAGAGTTGGTTCATGACCCTTTTCATGTAATAGACTGCTTGTAGCTTTTTTAACTTTATTTATTGTTTCAACCATGTGAACAGGTACACGTATAGTTCTAGCTTGATCGGCAATTGCTCTTGCTATAGACTGTCTAATCCACCAAGTAGCATAAGTAGAAAACTTAAAACCTTTAGTGTAATCAAATTTTTCTACGGCTTTCATTAATCCCAAATTTCCTTCTTGTATAAGATCTAAAAAGTGTAAACCTCTTCTAAGATATCTTTTGGCAATACTTACAACAAGTCTCAAATTAGATTTACAAAGTTTTCTTTTTGCAAATACATCTCCTTCACCCATACGTATAGCCAAATCTATTTCTTCATCAAATGTAAGTAAAGGAACTTTTCCAATTTCTTTCAAATATGTTTTAACGGGATCTTCTGCACTAGCAGTGCTGGGTTTTAAAATATCTTCAACTATTACATAAGCTGAATCTTTTTCATTGGGTGAAAGTATAAAATCTTCCACAATATCTATATTCATAGATTCTAACGAATCATAGAATTTTTCTATTTCATCAGGTGTGAAATTAAAATCACCCATCTTATCTAAAATTTCTTTAGTACTTATATGTCCAGCATTTTTTGCTTGTTCTAGTAAATCGTTAATCACTAAGCTTTTCTTTTGTTCTTCCGCCATTTTTTCTCCTTTTTTTAACATCTTTTTAAACGTTTCTGTTCAGCTTAACCGAGTTCAACCAGCTGCCCAAATATTATTCCCTGAAATAATCTTAAGATTTTATCTTTTTTTTTCTTTTAGTGCATTAATATACTTTTTTATAACAATATTGTCTAAATTATCCAAAGATTTTATCGAAATTTTTTCTTTTTCTTGTTTTATTGTCTCAATACACTCTAGCACACTATCATAATTAATCAATTTTTGATTAGCATTTATAAAAAATTTGGTTACTTTTCCCATTTCATCTACAGAAAAATCGGAAATAAAATCAGATAATCTTATTTTTAGACTATTTTCTAATTTTGCTTTTTTAATCTTAGAGTACAAAATTTTAAAAAAACGTTTGTTAAATTCGCTACAAAAATCTTCATATGAAATTTTATCAATCAAACAAAAAATTTCATCCGGATGTAAAACAATATAAGAAAGCAAAGCTTCTTCAGCCTTTTCGAATCTTGATGTTTTGTTGTTTTGAAAGTTTATTTTTCTAAAATTTTCAACATAATTTTGTTTAAAATTAGACTGTTTTTTGATTTCTTTTTTTAATTGGTTTAATAAAGTTTCTTTTTGAATCTTCATATCCAAAGAAAGTTTCGCACACCATACTTCTTGTTCTATTTGATCTTTAATTCCAGCAAAAATCTTTATAGCTTCCTTGAGATAAAAAACCCTCTGCTCTGGATATTTTATGTCGAAATTTTCACCAAGCTTAGCTAAACGGTACTCTACATCACTCTTTGCTTCATCAATCAATTTTTCAAAATAATATTTTGCTTTATCTTTATGAAATCTTATAAACTCATCTGGATCTTTTCCCTCGTTAATTTTCAAAATCCTTACAGAAAGTCCTGAGCCTTTTAAAATCTCTATAGATCTCGTCGCTGCCTTTATTCCTGATTCATCAGCGTCGTATGCTACAACTACTTTACTAGTATACTGCGAAATTAAATATGCTTGCTGTTTAGTAAGAGCTGTTCCTAATGTCGCAACTACGTTATCAAAACCTAAAGATGAAACAGTAATAGAATCCATATATCCTTCGGTTAATATAAAAAAATCTTGTTTTGTTTTTTTTGCAAAATTCAGTGAAAATAAGTTATTACTCTTTTTAAAAACAAGTGTATCTGAAGTATTTAGATATTTCGGTTTTTTGTTGCCAATAGTTCTTGCGCCAAATCCAACAACATTCCCTCTATGATCTACAATAGGAAATATTATCCTGCCAAAAAATCTATCTTTCAATCCTCCATTAAAAGAGGGACTTCCAAGTCCAGATTTTAATATAATTTCTTTTTTAAATCCAAAATTTTTTAAATGCTTTACTAATATATTTTTTGAAAAAGGTGCAAAACCAATCCCAAACTTTCTTATAGTTTTATCAGTAAGTCCTCTAGACTTCAAGTAAGTAAGTGCAACATCTGCATCTTTCGAATAAATAAACTTATTGTAAAACAAGGCAGCTTGCTTATTTACTTCTAGAATTTTTTCTTTTGATAAAAGTTTACTATTTTTCTGTTCTACTTTTGGCATTTCTAAGCCACATCTTTCACTCAAAAATCTTACGGCATCCAGAAAATCAAAATTTTCAAGTTTCTGTATAAAAGTTATAGGAGTACCACCAATACCACAACCAAAACAATAAAAGGAGTTTGTATGAGGATACACATAAAAAGATGGAGTTTTTTCGTCATGAAAAGGACATAAACCATTCATCGTACGCCCTTTTCCTCTTAAATTCACATAAGACGAAACAACAGAAACAATATCATTTTTAAATAAAACTTCATCTAAAAATTCTTGTGATATCATACGCTTTAATATTACCTCGAAAAACTTTCACTCAAATATTGAACCTTGGGCTGGAACTTAGAAAATTTTAAAATAGTTTCACGAAAACTATCGCTAAACTTTTTTTCTATAGAACACTCTAAACGAACTCTTTCAGAAAAAGACAAACCAATTACCATACCTCCAAAACGAGAAATCATTTTCAGTATAGCTTGATAATCCTTATAATCGCAAAGAATTAGAAGTCTATTTAAGAGTTTGACCGCTACGACGTTGCTCAAATTTAAAGCAATTTCAGATGTAGTCTTATAGGCGTTTGAAAGAGAAGATTTGCCCAACTTTACTCCACCAAAATACCTTACTATTACTAACATAACATCATATAAATTAGCTCTTTCCAAAGCCTGCAAGGCCAAAAACCCAGCGGTACCTTTAGGCTCAGTAGCATCTGAATATCTAGCCTGTTTATTTTTCCAAAATCGAAAAGCCCAAGCATGGTGACGCGCTGATTTGTGTTCTTTTTTTATTTTTTTTAAAAATTCAAAAGCCTTTTCCTGATCAGAAAAAGGTTTCGCAAAACTAATAAACCTAGATCTTTTTTCATTAAACTTAGCAGATACTTCAGACTCTATAGTTTTGTATTCGAAATCGTTCATACAAAAATCATATACGCTATTTTGACATATTAAAACGCTTTGTAAAACGATCGATCCTTCCCCCTGTATCAACTAATTTTTGTTTACCAGTGTAAAAAGGATGACATTTAGAGCAAATTTCAACGTGAATATCTTGCTTTGTTGAAGATGTTTCTATAACATTTCCACAAGCACAAGAAATTTTAGTTTTTTTGTATTCAGGATGTATTCCATCTTTCACTGCAATTTCACCCCCTTTATATGCAAGATTTTTTATAGAGTACTGCCCTTAAACTGCCACAAACACTGGTGATTCTAGCATGTTTGCTGAGATATTTTCAAATTTCAAAACTTAATATAATAAATTAATTTAGGCTTATTTTAAATATTAACCCACTTCAAAATTATTTTTTTATCTCAACTTCCTCCTACAAAACCAAGAGTGCTATAATTAACACAATGTTTGCGTGATTTATGTAATTATGGAATCAAAATTCAAATTAACTGTTTGACAAAATTTAAAAAACTATACTATCCTGAGCAGGCGGTTGTCTTGTAATAGGAGGAGTGTCCGAGCGGTTTAAGGAGCTGGTCTTGAAAACCAGTGTCTCTTAACGGAGCCAAGGGTTCGAATCCCTTCTCCTCCGCCAATAAATTTACTTCATCAAAAATTTTGAGTAGGCAAAAAAATCAAGAGCATGGGAAAAAAATCCCAAGACGCTCTTGATTCCTGCGATGAGCTTCAAAACCAAAAGTTGAAATTTTATACTGGTATTATATTCTCAGCAAAGTGTTTTGCCGAAAACTCCGAAAAATCATCGATACTTTCACCGGTACCAATAAACTTAACAGGAATAGTCAATTCTTTTTTTATCGCTAAAACGATTCCACCTTTAGCCGTTCCGTCGAGTTTTGTTAAAATAATCCCCGTTAAATCAGTTACATTTTTGAACTCTTTAGCTTGATTTATAGCATTTTGTCCTGTGGTAGCATCTAAAACTAAAAGTGTTTCTATGGAAGCTTTTGGAATTTCTCTTCTTGAAATCCGTGAAATTTTTTCAAGTTCTTTCATAAGATGTTCCTTATTATGTAATCTACCAGCAGTATCACATATTACAACATCTATATTTCGTGATTTGGCAGCATTTATTGTATCAAAAACAACTGCTGCCGGATCTGAGCTTTCTTTCTGTTTTATTACGGGTGTATTGGCCCTTTGACCCCAAACCTGTAGCTGCTCTATCGCAGCAGCCCTGAAAGTATCAGCTGCGCCAATTATAACAGTCTGACCTCTTTTTTTCAGAAAACTAGCTAGCTTACCTGTGCTGGTAGTTTTCCCACCACCATTTACTCCAACCACCAAAATAATACCTGGTTTAGAAGAAAAATTTAAACCTTTATTTTCTCCAAGAATTTCTACAATTGTTTCTCTTAAAATATTTTTAAAATTTTCAAAATTTTTTATCTTTTCCTTTTTTGCCCTTTTCTCAATCTGATTACATATTTCGGAAGCTGCGACGGCCCCAACATCAGATATTATTAAAATTTCCTCTAATTCATTGAGAAAATTTTTGTTTACAGAATCAAAATTACTTCTTAAATCAAAGATAGAATTTTCAAAATTTTTTCGAGTTTTTTCTAAACCTTTTCCTATTTTTTTAAAAAAATTAAGCATTTTAACCAATTGTCTTATAAATTTATTTTATATTTTAAAAACTATTTTTAATTCGTACACATCTTTTTTTATTTTTACAAATGAAAAAATTAGGATTCACAAAGCGATGGTGTCCCCATACGAGCCACTTTTTCTTTTAGTCTTACAAGATCTTGCATAGCTGGTTTCTTGTAACTCGGATTTCTCAAAAGAACCGCAGGATGAAAAGTCCCCATAAAAACCCTTTTGCCCTTTTTGAAAAAAATCCCATGTTCTTTTGTAACCATAAAATCACGCTTTATAATAGCCGACGAAGCAATTTTACCGAGACAAACTATAACTTTTGGATCTAATAGTTTTATTTGATTAACAAGCCAAGCAAAACAAGCTTTTTGCTCTTCGGGGAAAGGGTCCCTATTGTTAGGCGGTCTGCACTTAACTATATTTGCAATATAAATATTTTTATTTCTGTCATATCCCACTTCGTTAAGCATTTTATCAAGCAATTTGCCAGATTTTCCAACAAACGGTTGTGATTTTAAGTCTTCCTGTTTTCCTGGTCCCTCACCTATAAAAACTATACGCGTTTCTGTGTTGCCAGCACCGAAAACAACATTTGTTCTAGTTTTAGATAATTTGCAAGCTTGACATTTCAAACATTCACTTTGAAGATTTTCCCACGCCTTTTTTGTTTCTTTGTTCATTTTTTATATCTCCAAAAACTTTCCCACTAATTCCAGCAGCGTTTGCTTCGTCTGTATCTAAATGAAGGACATCCGAAAAATTCTCGCTAATTCGGGCAATAACATCTCGAAAAATAAGAGATCTACTTTCAGTTCTAACATCCACGCAAACACTATCGCCATTTTTAATTAAGGTCTGACGCGCACTATCCGCACAAAGATGCAAATGTCTTTTTGCCACTATAAGCCCATTTGAGATTCTAGTTTTTCCTTTTGGCCCTATAAGCAGACAACCTGGCGTGTTTTTTATGTTTCCCGACTCCCTAACCGGAACATCCACACCCAACTTCAACGAATCTGTTACTGAAACTTCAACCTGTGTATTGCTGCGAAGTGGACCCAGAATAGAAACATCTTTTATTGTGCCATCTGAAGTGATTATATCAACTTTAAGCGTAGTAAGGAACTGTCCTTTTTGAGAAAGTTCCTTTTTGAACTTTAGTTTAGCATTTTTGCCAAAAAGATTTATAAAACTTTCTTTTGACAGGTGAACATGTCTCGCAGAAACTTCTACCAAAACTTTCATAAGAGTTCCTTTCAAATTAGCCACATTAAAAGAGATATTAATTACTACTTAATCTAACACAAAATTAATCATCATTTTTTATCACAATTGCAAATCTAAGGTTTCCAAATTTCCTTGCTTAAACTAATTTTAACAGGCACATCAGAATACAGCCTGTCTTCATCTAAAGTTTCGTCATAGTCATTTTGATCTTCAAAAATAAATTTTTTTAGACGAAAACGAACTCTTTTTATATTTTTAATTCCCAAGATACTCATACCTTGTTCCAAATCAAAACAACCTAAATAATCATCAGATTCCGGAATAGCATACTCTTCTAATTCAAAATTTTTGTATTTTAAACAATTTGACACAAATTTTAAAAGTTCCTTTTTTTTAAAATTAGTGGTAATTTTAGTTGAAATTTTTGAAATTATGCCACTGAGTTGCCCTAAATTGCAATTTTTGAACTCTAAAAAAACAGCCTTTATAAAATCACGCTGACGAGAAGCCCTAGCATAGTCGTCACCAAGTTTATTTCCAGGGTTTGTTGGATCGATCTTAAAAATATTTCTATCACCAACATGGGCCAAAGCCTGAGAAGGAGATAGGTGCTGCACTCCATCTTTTTCTTCTAAGTAGTTTTTATCATGCGAATATCTATTTATATATCTAGACTCTTCTTTTGTAAGATACATGCTTATTCCATTCAACACTTCGACTATATCTTCAAAACCACTAAAATCTATAGATGCGTAACGATAAATTTTTATATCAAAATTCTTTTCTATCATCTGAACAGCTAGAGAAGGGCCACCATATGCAAATGAATGACACGCCTTGTCAAAAGACCACCCAGGAATATCAACCCATGTATCCCGCATTATTGAAGTCACTTTTATCTTTTTGCGTTCGATATTTATGCTGACTACTAAAATACAATCACTTCGTCCATTTTTTTCACCCGGTCTAGCATCAGCTCCAAGTACCAATACATTTAAAACCTTGAGATTTGTTGTTTGCTTTTCATTTGCATCGTCCGAATAAAAATCTGGCGTTGACTCAAAATTAATAGAATTCAAAACATTGTTTATATAGATTATAAAACACGCAATAACAATAAGAACTAAAGAAATAAAAAATAATACGCTGTATAAAATTATTTTTTTTTTCCTAACGCTTTTGGACAACAAAATCTCCCTATAAACAAACTCCGGAGATTGTAGCATTTTGGCAGTGCTTTATCAAATTCAGAACTATAGGGCTTAAAATATAGTAGGTAAAATAGTAGAAAATTCTTCTCACGAAGTTCTTAAAAATAGTACGTAACTTTAAAAATTTATAAAAAATATGAATAAAATAAGTTTTTTAAGACAGAATAAAAGTATAAAACTTTTAATTGATGGACTATTATGAAACTTCACAAAAAAATTTTTATTTCTATGTTAGGAATTTGTTTATTAGGTCTTATGCTTTTAGCTTCAATAAATCTTTTGGGTGTTTTAAATCAAAAGCAAACACTGATGTCAAATCAAGCTAAGGCTGAAAAAGAAAGTCATGACTCTATACTTGGCAGCGTTGAAAATTATGCTAAAAATTTTGTTGCTGAAACAAACGAAATGTGTGTAAAAAACATAAATGCTAAGCTTGGTGAAATTTCTAAGGACGTCACATCAATGAAACTTTTCTTAGAAGACAAATATAAAAACTATAAATTGGATTCTAGTAGTTATGAGGGCAATAGCTATACTATAGCCCCAGGTATTAGTCAAGAAAGTATTAGCCAAGAATTAAAAGTAATAAAACCATCAGAAATCTCTTTTAATAATATTTTGGTCAACGACAAAAAAAACGCAGTTTTTTATGCTTCACAAAGTGGTTTTATGATTTCTAATCTGGATATGGATTATTCCAGCAGTTATTCTGTTGACAGACGAGAAAGAGATTGGTACAAAAAAGCTGTTGAAAAAGATGATATATTCTGGACTAATGTTTACGAAGATTTGTTAACAGAGGAGCTAATGGTAACCTGTTCAGCTCCTGTTTACTGGCCCAATAAAAAACTTGCAGGAGTTGTTTCTCAGGATATTGAACTAAGTAGCATAACTGCTAACGTTTTAAACCAAAAAAATGAAAACATAGAGCTTTTGTTTTTATTAGACGAATCCTTAAGTTTTATAGCGGATTCTAATGGAAGCCAAAATCTAAGTGAAACTATGGGCAAAGAAAAAGAAAAAAAATTTATAGAATTGTTAACTAAGTCTAATAAAGATTCAGAAAATTTTATGGAGGACAATCTTGTAGCAGGATTTTCTAAGATTCCAAATACCAATTGGTTTTTTGGGATAATATTCGAATATTCACAAATAAAAAAGCCAGCCGAAACTACAAAAACTTCTATAGAAAAACTTAGTAAACAAAGTGAAAAAATTATAAACGACCAAATTGCTAAACAAATAGCAACAAATATCATATTCTTGTTAATCCTAAGTGTGTTAGTTTTGATAATTTCGAGATTGATATCTCTTTCAATAACAAAACCTTTAAAAGAATTAGAAAAAGCCGCCCAAATAGTAAGTACCGGAAAACTAGAGCACAAAATTAAAATTAAATCGAAAGATGAAATAGGAAAACTTTCAGAATCCTTTAATCATATGACGTCAGAATTGAAAAAGCAAATAAAAGAAGTTGAAAGAGTTACTCTTGAAAAGAGCAAGGTTTCAGCAGAACTTAACATTGCATCCACTATACAAAAGTCTATGTTGCCTAATGTTTTTCCTGATTCTCCAGATCATAAGCAAGTAGATATATTTGCTTTAATGGATCCTGCAAAAGAAGTAGGTGGAGATTTTTATGATTTCTTTTTCATAGGCAAACACAATATTGCGTTTGTTATAGCAGATGTTTCTGGTAAAGGAGTACCTGCAGCACTCTTTATGGTTATAGCTAAGACACTTATAAAAGATCGTTTACAAGGCGGACTTTCTTCCGCAAAAACCTTGATGGAAGTAAACAATATTCTTTGTGAAAATAATGGCGCAGAAATGTTTTTGACATGTTTTGTGGCAACTTTAGATCTTAAAACCGGCAAACTCCGTTATTCTAACGCTGGTCACAATCGTCCGCTCATATACAAAAAAGAAACTGGTTTTACATGGTTGGAGACAAAACCAAAAATTGTTTTAGCATCATTTGAGAATATAAAATTTTTAGATGAAGAAACTACAATGAATAAAGGTGACAGCTTGTTTTTATACACAGACGGAGTAACCGAAGCTTTAAATCCTCAAAATGAACTTTATTCCGATCCTCGCCTAATAGAAACCCTAAATAAAAAAGAAATCGAAGGCAAATCTTCAAAAGAAATTTTACATTTCGTTCTCGATTCTATTACAAATTTCGTTGATAAAGCCGAACAGTCTGATGATATAACAATGCTTGCGTTCAATATTAAAAAATTAATTAATGACAATTTATCTGAAGCTAATAACAGTTTGCCTTATTCAAATAACAGTCCTCCTAAAATAGGCAATAATCCGCCTGAAAAATTAATCTAAAAACGTTAATTCTTAAAAATTGGTACAAATTTTATACCCTATAAACACAAGCAAAATGCTAATAAATTGTTGTAAATTTTTAATTTTTAACAATTCGATAACTGGAAAATTTAAAAATTCAAACTCGACGTTATTTTTTAAAATCACCAATAAATGTTTTTACGTTGTTTATTTTTGATTCAACGCGAAGAGTTGACTTACAAAATAAATTTGGTTAGCATGAACTATGTTTGGAACTTAAAGACTTGTTAGCATGCCCGTGTAGCTTAGTGTAGAGCGTTGGTAATCAAAGGTATCGGTTCAATCCCGATCGGGGGCTATTTTTTTCATCCAAAGTGGGGTAAGTGTATGTATAAGGATAAAACGCTCGTTTGCAAGGATTGCGGTGGTGAGTTCTTGTTCAGTTCTGGGGAACAGGAGTTTTTTGAATCTAAAGGATTTGTAAATGAACCACAACGGTGCAAGGTGTGTCGTGATGCTCGCAAAAACACTGGTAAGCAGAATCGTGAAATGTATGCAGCAAGTTGCGCTAATTGCGGAGCTGAGGCGAAGGTTCCGTTTAAACCTCATGAAGATAGACCGGTTTATTGTAGTGAGTGTTTCGTGCAAGTAAGAGAAAGGCAGAAGACGGACTAATAAAAATGTGGTACAGGGATACAGAAAAACTCAGTGACTAGGGTTGGTAAGAGAAATTATTACTTAGATATAGCTGAAGTAGTTCTAGAGAGGGGTACGTGTTTAAGAAGGAACTATGGTGCTGTTGTGGTTAAGAATGATCAAATTATATCTTCTGGATATACGGGGGCGCCTAGAGCTCGCGGGAATTGTACAGACATAGGTACTTGTATGCGTAAGGTTCTTAGTATCCCGAGAGGTGAACGGTATGAACTATGTAGGTCAGTTCACGCAGAAGCTAATGCTATAATTCATTCCGCTAGAAAAGACATGTTAAACAGTACGCTTTATTTGGTCGGTAAAGAAGTGGCAACCCTTCAGTATGTTGATGGTTGTTCGCCTTGTTCGATGTGTAAGCGGTTAATTATCAATGCCGGAATTGTAAGAGTTGTAATAAGAATTAATAGAACAAAATATGTGGAAGCTGAAGTTGACTCCTGGGAGCTTTTTAGTGAGAAACCGATGTCAAAGTCTGTAGATTATTAGAGCTTTGGGGTTGGTGTTTTGTGAATTTTGAATATAGAATTGGGTTACGTGCTGTCAAGACAGCTATTGCTGTGCTTTTGTGTTTGTTATTGGCATTTATTTTGAATAGACCAGATAAGTCCCTTGCGAGTATAGCTGCTGTTGTTTGTTTGCAACAAACTAAAAGCGAAAGTTTAAATTCTGGTTTTAATCGGATTTTAGGTACTTTGGTGGGAGGTATTGCTGGTTGTATTGTTTTTTTAGTTGTTAAACCTTTATATTCTACTGAAAATATAAATTTAGCAAAGATTGTAAATATTGCTCTAGTTCCTATTTTTATTTTGATAATAATTTACTTTTTTAATTTGGTAAATCAAAAGTCTTCTGCGCAAATTGCATGTATAGTACTAATCACGTTAGTCGCAGTAGACTATAGCTATAATAAATATTTTTATCAAGTTTTAAATCGCATTTTAGATACAGGAATGGGGATTACAATATCGGTGTTGATTAATATTTTTATCTCCTCCGAGAAATTTAAAAAAGTTCTTTTTTTAAAAAAAATATCTAAAAATTTTGAAAATAAAACAAAAAACACTGAAGACAACGAAAAAAAGTAAACATAGATAGTAAATATGGAAAGACAACGAAAAATTAAACATAAATAGTAAAATGGGAGTTGTATGTTGATACTTGGAATAGATCCAGGTTATGCAACTGTTGGATATGGTGTGATAGAGTTCGATAAGCCACATTTAGAGGCCAAGGATTTTGGTGCAATAATTACCGATCCCAAGACTGATTTTTGTGCAAGACTTGAAGATATATATGACTCGTTGAGTCAACTTTTTTTAAAATATAAAGTAAGCGCTGTGAGCATAGAAAACTTATACTTTCAAAATAATCAAAAAACCGCTATAAAGGTTTCTCATGCTCGAGGTGTTATGATTTTGGCTGCTGCGAAAGCTCGTGTGCCAATTTTTGAATATACTCCTTTGCAAGTTAAAACTTCTGTAACAGGGACAGCTAAAGCTCCTAAGCTTCAAGTTATGCAGGTAGTAAAAAAGATTTTAAATTTAAAATTTTGCCCAGATTTAGACGATACTGCTGATGCTCTAGCTTTGGCAATATGTCACATATATAATCCCAAGATAAAATTTGATGAGCTATTTAAATACAGCTAATAGGTAAATTTGTTGAATTACTACACAGTACAAAATGATATTTGTGTTGAGGAAAATGTAGATTTTGATTTGGAAAAAACTCTTTTTTGTGGGCAGTGTTTTCGGTTTAAACAACTAAAACCTAATATTTTTAGTGGTGTAGTTTTGAATAAGCATGTTATTTTTTTAAAAGTTAAAAATAAAATATATTTTAAAAATGTTTTAGAAAAAGATTTTAAAAATATTTGGTTTAAATTTTTTGATTTTAAGAGAAACTACTCTAAAATTTTTAGAAAGATTATTGATGTTAATCCAGATTTAATGCGTGTTGCAGAATTTTCTCGAGGAATAAGGATTTTAAAACAACATCCCTGGGAAGTGCTTTGCTCTTTTATTTTTTCACAGAATAATAATATTCCTAGAATTTCAAAAATAATAAAAAACTTTTGTCAAAGATTCGGAAAAGAAATTTCACCAGGAAATTTTTCTTTTCCACTTCCAGAAGATTTAAAAAATCTTGCATTAAGAGATCTTGATTTTTTAAAATCTGGATTTCGAGCAAAATATATAATTGACGCTTTGGAAAAATTAACATCCAAAAAAGTAATTCTGAAAGATTTAGAATTCAAAAGTACAAAAGAGGCCCGAAATATTTTGATGACAATTAAAGGTGTTGGCCCTAAAGTTGCAGATTGCACTTTACTTTATGGCTTTGGGAGATTTGATGCCTTTCCTATTGATACTTGGGTAGCAAAATCTTTAAATATATTTTTTAAAAAAGTTAAACCTGAAGTATTAAAAAATCTAGCAGGCCTTGCACAGCAGTATATTTTTTACTATATGAGATCAAACTCTCTTATTTATAAAACATCATCGGCTAACCCTGATGTAAAAATTTTATGTACTGATGTTTCAAAGAAGCTATCAAAAAGAAAGAATCTTATATGAAATCTATTGAGTTTTGTTTTTTCTAGGATATAACGAGTTCTATTCTCAAAGATTTTGCTTTATCAACTATCTCGCTACTGTTTTTTAAAATTAACCCTTTAGATGTTGGTAATTATAAAACTTGATTAAATAATTTTTCTTGTAATAAGTTGTGTTTTATTAAGTATGTTTCTAAATCATCCGATTGTACTCCATTTGGAACTTGATTACTAAAATCTACACAGCAGAAATTAGAAAAAAGCTCAACTGTTTATTACTTTATTCATAGCTGTTATATCAGATAAATTGTAAAAGTTTTGAATTAAAAAAAATCGTAGTATTATTTTTAATTTAAACGTTTATTTTCCTTATTACCTTTGTGGTAATAAGGTCTAATTAACTTTAGCTACTCGTGTTATGAATAACTTTTTCAATTTGTTCAAGAAATTTCTTTTTTCTTGTCAACGTTTAAGATAGTTCGTCTTTAACAGTTGAAAGTGTAAGTT
>JAIRLJ010000046.1 GCA_031259495.1 Oscillospiraceae bacterium
ACAACAAACCTTGGGTAATAACACTCAGCATACTGCTACCGTTACTTGCTGCTAGTGGCGTTGGTTGGTGGTACTTTGTTTGGGCTAAAAAGAAGAGAGGGGAAGAAGAGGGGGAAGAGAAATAATAGGATCAGTTTTGCAATCTATTTTAAAAAAACTAAGATCAGCGAATAGAAATACAATTTTTTCAACTAATTGTAGAGATTAAAGATTAGAGCTTATATTTACAAAACTAATTTTTTATGTTAACGATTAATAAGCAGTTTTTATAGAAGTACGCATAAGAATAATTCTTAACAGAGGGAGTAGTTGTTTATTGAAAGAAAGATACAAAATACCAAGTGCGGTTTTTTTAATTTTAGATCGAATAAAAAATGGTAAACACGAATTTTTGTTGCAATTGCGTCAAAACACAGGCTATTCCGATGGACTTTGGGATTTGGCTGTGGGCGGACATTTGGAAAAAGGTGAAACCTTAAAAACTTGCCTGGTACGTGAAGCTAAAGAAGAAATCAACATAAACATCGAAGAGAGCGATTTAAAATTTTTGCTCCTTTCGCACGATCGTTTCCCGCATACTGACTATATTAACGTGTATTTTAAGGCATCAAAATACACCGGAAAAATGAAGATAAACGAGGAAGAGAAAATAAAAGAGCTTAAATTTTTTGACTTTAACGGACTTCCTGATGAAATGATACCAAATAGGAGAAAAGCTATAGAGAATTATGTTAAAAAAATTTACTACGACGAACTTGCTTGGTGATCAAGTTTAAAATTATTAAAACCTGGAGGCGCTACCCAGATTCGAACTGGGGATAAAGGTTTTGCAGACCTCTGCCTTACCACTTGGCCATAGCGCCACACGATCTTAGCGCATAGATATATCGTTTTATGGTATGAAACCACAAAAAATCTTGGAGCGGATGACGAGCCTCGAACTCGCTACCTCCACCTTGGCAAGGTGGCACTCTACCAGATGAGCTACATCCGCGAGATGGTGCCTTTGGGCGGAATCGAACCACCGACGCAGGGATTTTCAGTCCCACGCTCTACCTCTGAGCTACAAAGGCCCGACTTGGCGACCCGGATCGGGCTCGAACCGACGACCTCTAGCGTGACAGGCTAGCGTTCTAACCAACTGAACTACCGGGCCAAAACTAGCAAAAAATGGTGGGAACAACAGGGCTCGAACCTGTGACCCCTTGCTTGTAAGGCAAGTGCTCTACCAGCTGAGCTATGCTCCCTAGCGACTTGTTCTCTACGACCAACAGACTAAATACTACTATACAAAATCCAAAACTGTCAAGGATTCTGCTCCTTATCCTACGCTATATACTATAACCATAAAATCTTTAAATTTCTTATTTTAATAAGCACTAAAAAAATGAAAAATATAAACAAAAACTCACATAAAAACTTTTAAAAACTAAGTAAATAATTCTCTATATCAAATATTAAAAAACAAAATATCAGTTATACATCTTTGTTTTTACCACAACAACGCTTATATTTTTTGCCACTACCACAAGCACATTCCTCATTTCTACCTTGTTTATTTTTTCTAACTAACGTTTTAGAAGGAGCTATATCGGATGCAAATTCAACATCGGCCCTTTGAGAAACAGGAACTCTAACACTATTTTCATTAATTTGAGCTTCTTTGGTACTAGATTGAGAACCTTGGGCTCCAATTTTTGCCGAGAGTAAAATTTTAACGGTATCTTGTTTTATTGATGAAATCATCATATCAAACATTTCAAAACTTTCCATTCTATACTCAACTACAGGATCTTTTTGACCATATGCACGCAAACGAATACCGCGCTTGAGTTCTTCCATTGCATCAATGTGATCCATCCATTTCGTATCGACATTCCTTAATAAAACAACGCGTTCGACTTCACGCGCTAGTTCTTTTCCTAAATTTTTCTCACGTTCTTTATATAACTTTATAGCTTTTGTTTGAAACTCTTTTACGATGTGTGAAGAAGATATACTTTTAATTTTTTCAATATCGAAATTAAACTCATTTTCTTTTACAAGCCAATCTAAAAAATAACTTCGCAATCCTTCTATATTCCAATTTTCCTCATATTTCTCGCTAGGAAGATACATATTTACAATTTCTGCAATACTATCTTCTATCATTTTTAAAATTTGTTTGCCTAAATCTTCTCCATTTAAAACTTGATCTCTTTGAGAATAAACGATACTACGTTGTTTACTCAAAACATCATCATATTGTAAAACACTCTTTCTCGATTGAAAATTTTGTCCTTCTACTGTTTTTTGTGCACTTTCGATACGAATCGACAGAAATTTACTGTCAATTGGTTCGTCTTCTTTGACTTTTAAAGCTTCCATAACTTTTCTGATACGTTCACCGCCAAAAAGCCTCATTAAATCATCTTCTGCAGAAAGATAAAAACGCGATTCACCTGGATCACCTTGACGACCAGCCCTACCACGCAGTTGGTTATCAATACGCCTAGATTCGTGGCGTTCCGTACCCATTATGAAAATCCCACCGATTTTTTTGACTTCTTCGTTTTTTGACTTTATCTCACTGCCATACTTCTTGACAAGATCGGAATAAGTTTTTCTAGCATGTATAATTTCTTCATTTTCTGTATCAGCAAAACCAGTAGCATCTTCTATTAATTGATCTTTAAATCCCATACGACGCATTTCAGCTCTAGCTAAAAAATCAGAATTACCTCCAAGTTTAATATCTGTACCACGACCTGCTATATTAGTAGCAATAGTAACAGCACCTTTTTCTCCGGCTTGCGATACTATCTCTGCTTCTTTTTCATGAAATTTAGCATTCAAGATCTTGTGCTCTATGCCTCTTTTAGCGAGCAGATCACCGAGTTGTTCAGATTTTTCTATAGAAACCGTACCAACAAGTACAGGTTGGCCTTTTTTATGTGCTTCCATTAAGTCTTTTATAACTACTTCGAACTTTCCTTTTTCATTTTTAAAAATATAATCCGGATGATCAATACGTAAAACAGGTCTATTAGTAGGAATTTCTATGATATCTATCTTATAAATCTCCCTAAATTCTTCTTCTTCTGTTTTACCAGTTCCAGTCATACCAGAAAGTTTATCGTAAAGTCTAAAATAATTTTGAAAAGTTATAGACGCTAAAGTTTTTGATTCTCTAGCAATTTTAACACCTTCTTTAGCTTCTATGGCTTGATGTAAGCCTTCGTTGTAACGTCTACCATGCATCAAACGACCGGTATGTTCATCAACAATGAGAATCTCGCCATCTTTGACTACGTAATCAATGTCTTTTTTCATCGTTCCATGAGCTTTTATAGCTTGATTTATATGGTGCTGAACTGTTATATTATCGGCGTCCATTAAATTTTCAAGATTAAAAACTTCTTCGGCTTTTTTTACACCACGCGGAGTTAAAGTTGCTGTTTTGGACTTTTCGTCAATTATATAATCGGCATCCTTGTATATTTCATCATTGTCTTCTTTTGCGTCTAATTCAGTAACAGCTACTGGAGTTAGAGATTTTGCAAAATTATCTGCAACTTCGTAGAACTTAGTAGATTTCTCACCTGGACCTGAAATAATAAGCGGAGTCCTAGCTTCGTCGATTAAAATGGAGTCAACCTCGTCTATAATAACAAAGTTATGACCGCGTTGGACTTTTTCTTCCTTGTGTTTAACCATGTTGTCTCGTAAATAATCAAATCCGAGCTCATTGTTCGTTGAATAAGTTATATCAGCTGCGTACGCTTCTTTTTTTGGTCCGTGCTCCATATTTGGTGTGACTACTCCTACTGTTAACCCCATGTATCTATAAATTTTTCCCATAAGATCAGCATCTCGTTTTGCCAAATATTCATTTACTGTTATAACATGTACTCCTTTTTCAGATAGAGCATTTAGATACGCTGGTAAAGTTTCGACTAAAGTTTTGCCTTCTCCTGTTCTCATCTCGGCAATTCTACCTTGATGCAAAACTATTCCGCCTATTATTTGAACAGGAAAATGGCGCATACCTAAAACTCTATCAGCTGCTTCGCGACACACAGCAAATGCGTCAGGTAAAATATCATCGAGCGTCTCACTCTTAGCTAATCTTTCCTTCAAAACTTTTGTCTGAGACTTAAATTCAGGTTCGCTCATTGCGCGATATTTTTCTTCTAAACTTAAAACGGCATTTTTTATAGGTTCAATACGCTTAAGTTCTTTCTTACTATAATCTCCGAACATTTTATTTAAAAAACTCACAAAAATAACTCCTTTCTTAAGAAATAAAACAACAATCAAAAAAATTAGCTTTCGCTATCTTTTTTCAGCAACTATTCTATCGAGCTATCAAGATAACGCTCCAATTCTTCTTCATCTTTTCTTTTTCTCTCGAATAGAACAATAAAGATCAAAATCAGAGCAATCAGAGAAATAAAAACAGCAAACAGTGAAACTATAACTCCTAAACCGGATTTCAAACGCTTTTTTTGATACATTTCAACTACCACCTTTTGTTTAAGTAAAACCATGTGTTTTCACTCAAAAATACTTGAATAAAATACACAATCACAACCAACAGAGATATCATTCCCTGTTTTTGCTCAATATATACACAAAAATAACAAAAAGTTGATCATAAAAGATTTATTCGAATTAGTTTCCCATAAAATTGACATATTTGTAAAACACAAATTTAAAAATCTTCAGATTAAAACCTAGAGCTTCTCATTGGCTAAAACTCTTACGAGTTTAGATTTTTTTCTTGCTGCATTATTCTTGTGTAAAACACCTTTAGATACCAGTCTATCGATAACACTAATGGCAAACGCAACATTAGATACCGCATCACTGGACCCAGTTTTAAGTCCTAAATCTGCCGCTCTTATAGAACTCTTTAAGAAAGAATTATACGCCTTATTTCTAGCTGCCTTCTTTACAATAGTCTTAGCTCTTTTTTTCGCAGATTTAATATTAGGCATAGATAAATCGCACCTCTTAATAAAACAGACAACATAACTTAGATAGTTCAAAACTCAACGGGTGCGATTCTATCACAGAATAATAAAATCTTGCAACACGAAAGCTAATCAAAATAAAAACGAATTAATCTGAATGTTATTTTGACACGATGCAATAGAAAGAGTTTAAAGATTTCGTACACTTGGCGTGGAGAAATATAAAGAATTCTTTCATAGAATATTCGTTTTTGATAGAATACGGTTGAAGTTTTAGTTCAGATAAAATTTAAAAAAGTAGAAAATATCTTTTGTTAAGGAAAATTTTAGCTATTTTAATATGCAAAATTTTAAGATTTGCAGGAAAAATTTTTAGAAGAGGAAGTAGTTTTCCGGGCTGCATTGCACTTAAAATAGATCCCAATATCTTAGAAAAAATAAAAATGCCAGAGAAAATTTTAGCTGTTACTGGAAGTAACGGAAAAACTTCTACTGTGGAGATTGTAGCTGAAGTTTTAAAGCATAATAAAAAAAAGATTGCTTTTAATAGAGAGGGTTCAAATCAAATTCAGGGCATAGCAACTTTTGTTTTAGAAGACTGTGGTTTTTTTGGCAGGACTAGAAGTGATATCTTTTTACTGGAATTAGACGAAAGATTTGCAAAACAAACTTTTAAATTTATAAAACCAACACATTTAGTAATATTAAATTTATACCGTGATCAATTAACTAGAAATGGCAATCCTGAAGTTGTTTTTAGAAGTTTGCAAGATGCTCTTACTGACGATATTACATTGGCTTTAAATGCTAATGATCCTTTGCTATTTTGTTTTTCAAAAAAGTTTAAAAGTAAAATAATATGGTTTGGATTTAAAGAATTTGCTGTTAATAACCAAATTAATGCTTATGATGATGGCAAATTTTGTTCTAACTGCAAATCACAACTTTCCTACGAAACACGATTTTTTAATCATGTAGGAATTTTTAATTGTAAAAAATGTAAAGCTCAAACTCCTAAAAATATTGAGTTCAGTGCTAAATTTGTTTCTAAACTTAATAACGAGTTTAGAAATAAAGACCAGATTTTAATTAATAATAAATATATATTAAAATTTCCCTTTGAATTTTCTCCAGAAAGTTTTTCTTATAATTTACTAGCGGCTTTTGTAGCACTGAATTTATTAGATATAAGATCTGAAAAAATATCAGAATGTCTTGAAGAATTCAAGTCAAAAAGTATGAGAGTTTCTGAGTTTTATTTACAAAAAAAATCTTGGATTTTACTTATGTGTAAGCATGAAAATTCTGTATCATACGATCAGTCTCTAAAAGTTGTTGTCAATTATCAAGGATTTTGTGCGGTTCTTATAATAGTTGACGCCATTAGTAGAAAGTATTTTACAAGCGATACTTCGTGGCTATATGATATAGATTTTTATATTTTAAACATTAGGCATGTAACACAAATTGTTTTATCGGGAAAATATGCAAATGATTTGGCAGCATGTTTACTTTTGATGAAAGTTTCACCAGAAAAGATTTTTGTTTATACAAGTATTTTAGATTCTATAAAATTTATAGCTAAAAATACAGAAGACAAAATTTTTGTAATGACATGTTTTTCTGATAAGAACAAATTTATGAAAAATTTTAGTACAGTAAAAAAACATTTAACAAAAAAACAAAAAAACAAAAAAACAAGAAAAATTTAAAAAAACAAAAATAAAAAAAGATAAAAAATAGGAAAAAAATAACAAATGATAAAAATTTTGCATCTCTTTCCCGACCTTATGAATCTTTACGGGGAATATGCTAACGTAGAAATCTTAAAACTTTGCTTGCAAGCTAAGGGATATTCAGTTTCTATTGAAAGAAAATTTTTCAAAAATAATATAAATTTTTTAGATTCTGACTTTGTTTATATGGGGTCGGGACTTGAAAGCAATCAAAAATGTGCATTAAGTATTTTAAAAAGATATAAAGCCGAAATTTTTAACTCTATAAATTCTGATAAAGTTTTCTTGTTTACAGGTAATTCGTTTGAAATTTTTTCAGAAAAAATTGTATCAAGAGAGACAAATTATAGCGGGCTGGGGATATTTGACTTTAATGTCCAAGAAAAATTTTCTGAAAGAATCACATCTGATGTAATTTTCAAAAGCAAAGAATTATCCAGTACTGTTGTAGGTTTTATAAACAAGTGTTCTGAAGTTTTTGGAATTAAAAATAATTTTTTTGAAGTCATAAAGGGTATGGGCGATAATAAAAAACATAAAAAAGAAGGCATAATATTTAAAAATTTTTTCGGTACAAGTCTTATAGGACCATTGCTTGTAAAAAATCCTGATTTATTAGAAAAAATTTCAAATTTACTCATAAAAACATCCAGCGCAAAATCTAATGATGCCGAAGACGATAAAAATACTAGTAAAGTGCTTTTTGAGAAGATAAAAATTTATTTAAAAAAATCTTTTGAATTAACTCTAAAAAAACTAAGCAAAACTTAAATGGTTTGTAAATAAAATTATTACTGGAAGTTTGAAAAAATTATGAACATTCAAGAGCAACTTTTATCATATCTTTAAAACTTTCTTGTCTTTTTGTTGGTGAAAGAGATTCGCCAGTTATTAATGAGTCCGATATTGTTAAAAGTGCTAGTGATTGCTTTTTAAAAACAGCAGCATTTGTGTATAAAGCTGCTGTTTCCATTTCTACACAAAGAACACCCATTTTTTGCCAAGCTAAAATTGTTGCTCGATCTTCTTTGTAGAAACAATCACTAGAAAGTACGTTTCCTGTTTTAAATTTAATTTTTTGCTTTTGAGCATTTTTTACGGCTTTTTGAGCAAGATCAAAATCAGCAATAGCCGAAAAAGTACCAGACAAAGAAAACTGATGAGCAAAATTTGAATCTGTTGAAGCACCAGTTGCAATAACGATATCGTTAAGATTTAAATCTTCACAAATCGAGCCAGCACTACCAATACGGATAATAGTCTGTACACCAAAAAAATTAAAGAGTTCGTGAGAATATATTGCAATAGAAGGAATACCCATTCCACTGCCCATGATAGAGATTTTTTTATTTTTGTAAGTTCCCGTATAACCAAGCATATTGCGAATTTTATTAAAACAAAAAATATCTGTTAAGAAATTTTCCGCTATAAATTTTGCACGAAGTGGATCTCCTGGCATCAAAACAATCTTAGATATAGTTGATTTATCAGCCGATATATGAGGAGTTGAGAAAATTTTTTTATTATCTTTTATTTTATTTTTTTTTATAAGAACTTTATGTAGAAACGATTTGCCTTTTAATTTTTTAGGAATACAAAAATAGTCAAGTACACTAGCACTTATATCAAAAAAACCCTTTCTTGTGCCAAGATTGACGTTTGGCTTAATATTTTCACCAAAAATGATAAGTGGAGTATATTCACGAGAATGATCTGTTGTAGTCAAAAAGCCAGGATCACAACCGTGATCAGATGTTATCATCAAAACATCGTCTTTTTTAAAATTAGAAATTATTTCAGGAATACTAGCATCAAACTCAGCTAATGCTTTAGCATAGCCATTCACGTCATTCCGGTGTCCGTAAATCATATCGAAATCAACAAGATTAGCAAAACACAAACCTTCAAAATTTTTTTTTGTCCAATTAACAATAGCATTTATACCATCTTGATTAGATTCAGTTGGCACATGTGCAGTAAAACCTTGCGA
The DNA here is from genome assembly GCA_031259495.1 of Oscillospiraceae bacterium. GTDB lineage: Bacteria > Bacillota > Clostridia > Oscillospirales > Acutalibacteraceae > JAITRE01. The sequence continues at coordinate 8,682 of JAIRLJ010000046.1, forward strand.
AGAAAATATGTCGTATATTTTTCCTATGCTGATAATATCAAAATTATTTTCTTTTAAAATATCGAGCATCGTTGGAGACGGAGGAGAAAAAGCAAAATCATGTCTACCATGAGTTCTTCTAAATTTGCCAGGTTTTCCTGTAAACGGCCTTGCTATTACTCTCGCCACTGCATGTTTATTTTTAAGAATTTCCCTTGCGATACGACAGCATTTGTATAACTCCTGTAAGGATATTATGTCTTCGTGAGCTGCTATTTGAAAAACACTATCGGCAGAAGTGTATACTATTAAACTTTTAGTTTTCATATGATATTCACCAAATTCTTTGATAACTTCTGTACCTGAATATGGTCTATTACAAACTACTTTATAACCTGTATGTTTTTCGAATTTTTCTATGATATCTTCGCTGAAACCGTTGGGATAAGTAGGAAAAGCCTCAGTAAGCTTGAGACCGGCGATTTCAAAATGACCTGCAATAGTATCTTTTCCCCTGGAAACTTCCTGCATTCTTGCAAACGAGGCTTGAGGTTTGGCTTCTTTTTCCAATCCGTATAGATCATTATTCGCAATGTCATCTATATTTAGCATTCCTAGACTTTTTAGATTTTTAAAAGAAAAGTTTTTACTTTTTGATACAGATAAAAAAGTATTAGAACCAATATCCCCATACTCACCTGCATCTGGAGCGGCTCCGATACCAAAACCGTCTAATACTATCAAAAAAATTCTGTTTATATTTATTTTCTCCTAACTGTTTTTGAAAATTAAACTTAATTATTTCACAATATTCCGGTTTAAAATTTTAAAAAGTTTTATTACTTTTTTACAATAAACAAAAACATTACTACTTTTTAAAAAACATCGTCTCGCCATTCTACCATTTTTTTAAAAGTTAATGCGATTTTTTGAACTTGAATAACCTCTTTAAACGGAACTTTCAAGCCACATAGCTTTTTATTGTTGGAAACAACAATTTTCGTATTTTCATTTAGCTTCCTTAATTTTTTTTTGGTAAATCAGTTCAGACAGATTACTCAAAAAATTTTATAATACATTTAAGTAAACTACCATTTTCAAGATCTGATTTTGAAAAAGCTTTTAATTCAGTAGTAATTTCCATCTGTCTGCGATAACAATCAACTTGCTCCTGATAGCCAGGAAATTATGGTCATCTACCCCGTAAAAATTATTACTTCTGCTATGGTTTGAAATGTATATCAAAAGTTCAGCACTAACAATTTTTTCTACATAGGTCTTAAGTTTTACAATTTCCGCAAGCCAACGAAATCAGATAAACTCACAATAACATCAGGATTATGAATATTAAAATGATTCCTTATGCATGCGATTGTTTAGAAAATAAAAATATTCATAATATGAAGTATTGTTTTTTGGATAATTCAAAAAACAATAATCAAAAATATGAGCGATGGGATTGAACGAAATACTTTTAACCTTGTAATCTTTATTTTTAAATTGCTTATTTAAATATAATTGAATTTTGAGCTTATGCATATTCATACCATAACTCCCGATGCATATGTTGGGAATTGAAATTGTTTTCAAAGTAATTTCCACTAATTTCTCTAACATTAGAACCATCTTTAAAATTATTTAAAACGCGGTTTTTAATTTCATTTTTCTAAAATTGTCTAGCAAGATAAACTTTTCGATTGCAAAATCATCTCCGCAAATAACATCTATACCCGTAATAGAAGATTTTGGAACTTTCTGATAAAACGACCTTTCTCTAAAACACCCAGTTTTATCATCATAGTAATACACATAGTCTCTTGAAATCATCGAGAAATATTTACTTATATCATGTTGTTCAGCTTTTAAACAATAGACGTTATAATTTTTGCTATATTTGGTGGACTCAACATTGTTTTTAAATTAAACTATCTCCCTATTTATCTCATCAAACGCTACGTTAAGACAGTATCTCACAATTTGCCTTCTAAATTTCAGTCTTTGAGTTTTCCACAAATTTAGTCACAATTGTTTATAATTTTTCGTTTTAGGATCAAAATTACGAAGCCTAGCCATAAATTTAGTTTTTGTAGAAAGTTTAGCAATTAATGTCTTGGCATGGTTACATGTTTTAGGATATAATTCCTTGGCAGAAAATTTGATTTAAGGTAAGTCTCATGTGTAGTGTTTTTTTAAAAATAAAAAACCACATAAAAAAAGAAATCACTTTAACTTTTAGCAATTTTAAGGCAGAAAAAACTCAAGTTGTTTCGAATTTTACTGTCGATGTACCAGAAAAAAATGCTTATGGTAATTTCACTACAAATGCTGCCATGATTTGGGCGAAAGTTATTCATATGCCATCTAAAGAAATTGCTAAAAAAATAACAAAAAGTTTAAATCTTAAACTTAATAAAAATTATATAAGAGAATGCAAAATAGCAGGGCCTGGTTTTATAAATTTTTATTTGTCACAAAATTTTTATAGTGAAGTTTTAAAAAAAATTTTAAAAGAAAAAGAAAATTATGGTCGAAGTAATTTTGGATTGAGAAAAAAAGTAATAGTCGAATTTGTTTCAGCAAATCCAACTGGGCCGATGCATCTTGGCAATGCCAGATGTGGAACTTTAGGGGATTGTTTAGCAAGCATAATGGATTTTGTTGGCTTTGATGTTAAACGGGAATTTTATGTTAATGATGCGGGAAATCAGATAGAAAAATTTGCTGATTCTCTGGAAGCAAGATATTTACAACATTTTTTAGGAAAAAAAATAAAATTTCCAGAAAATGGCTACCAAGGCCAAGACATAAATAAACTTGCGGTTAAGTTTGCACAGTTTCACGGGGATAAATTTCTAAATATACATAAAGAAAAAAGAAGGAAAGCACTCGTTACTTACGCTCTGCCAAAGAACATAAAAAAAATGAAAGCTGATCTTTTAAAGTATAAAATTTCTTATGATAAGTGGTTTTTTGAAAGTGAACTTTACAAAAAAAAGAAAATTAAGACCACACTTGACGAATTAAAAAAAAAGAAAATAACTTATGAAAAAGACGGTGTAATTTGGGCAAGAGCTAAGAAAATAAACTGCGATAAAGATAAAGTATTAGTTCGCAAAAATGGTATGCCAACATATTTTGCTGCCGATATTGCGTATCATCGCGATAAGTTTTTGCGTGGTTTTAGTGTTTGTATAGATGTTTGGGGCGCTGATCACCATGGTCATGTAGCCAAAATAAAAGGTGCAATGAATGCTCTCGGTTTCAAAAAACAAAAACTTGAAGTGCTACTCGTACAGCTGGTTAAACTCGTAAAAGATAAAAAAATTGTCAAAATGAGCAAACGCGCTGGTAAAACAATAGGACTTATTGATTTACTTAAAGAAGTAAAAATTGATGAAGCGAGATTTACCTTTAACTTAGTTCGTGCAAATATACAGATGGATTTTGATTTGGAACTCGTATCCAAAAAAAGTTCGGAAAATCCTGTGTATTATGTGCAGTATGCGCATGCAAGGGCATTTAGTATTTTAAAAAAAAGTAAGCTAGATTTTAATGAAATTAAAAAAACAGATAACAACATTTTGGAATTTTTGAAAGAACCTATAGAGCAAGATTTAATTTTATTACTTTCTTGTCTTGCTGATGAACTCATAATAGCTTCGAAAAATTGTGATCCAACTAGTGTTACTAAATATGTTTTGAAAATTGCAAATTTATTTCACAAGTTTTATAACTCTTGCCAAGTGGTAAACATTGAAAATAAAAAGTTAAGTAAAGCTCGACTTTGTCTATGTATGGCCACAAAAGTAGTAATAAAAAATATTCTAGACTTGTTTAAAGTAACAGCGCCCGAAAATATGTGATTAAACTAAAATTTATACAAATAATAAAAGCTTCTGTACATAAATTTTAACTATCCTAGCAGTTAAAAGTTTATAGTTTTAACTTTATAATAAAAAATAATAAACAAGTTAAATATCGATTAGAAGTTCGATAGGACAATGATCACTGCCAAGAATTTCGCTATAAATTTTCGCATCGAGTATATTTTTACTATCAATTTTAAAAGTTAAAAAATAATCTATGCGCCAACCTATGTTTTTTTGTCTTGCATTAAATAAATAAGACCACCAAGTGTAGGCATCATTCTTGTCCGGACATTTAAATCTAAAAGTATCTATAAAACCAAGATCTATAAGATTGGAAAATTTTTTTCTTTCTTCATCTGTGAAACCCGCGCTTTGTCTATTTTTATTAGGATATTTTATATCTATTTCTTTATGCGCAACATTAAAGTCACCACACAATATCAGAGACTTTTTATTAGCGAGTTCTAGCAAATAATCTTTAAAACGATCTTCCCATTGCATTCTATAATTAAGTCGCAGCAATTTTCTTTGGGAATTTGGAGTATAAGAATTAATTAAAAAAAAATTATCAAACTCCAAAGTTATAACTCTGCCTTCTTGTAAAAATTCATCCTCGATAAATTTGTAATTTGTATTTAAAGGCTTATTCTTAGTTAAAACAAGTGTACCAGAGTAACCCTTTTTTCTTGCGCTGTTCCAAAACTCATAATAATTTGGGAAAACAAAATTTGCTTGAGTTTTGTTCATTTTGGTCTCTTGTATGCAAAATACATCAGCATCAACAGCTTCTAAGAAATCAAAAAAACCCTTATTAACGCACGACCTCAACCCATTTACATTCCAAGAAATTAATTTCATTTCTATTTTTCTCTAATTGATTTAATTCGACTTTATAATACTTTCTTCCAAATACACAAAACAGCAGTTTCAGACTTTTTGGATTCTACCATAAAGCAGCGAAATAAAAAAACTTAAAAAAAAATAAAAATCTTTAAAAAATCTATTAAAAAGCAAACAAACCTTTAAAAGTCATAAAAAGTAATAATTCCAGAACAGCAGCAATACTTGCTAAGACAAAACAAAAAGAGGTTCTTAAAAAATAAAGTTTTAATTTATACGGTTTTTTATTTGCATTCGCAAATTTTGGAAGATTTTGTGCAAAAATATGATAGGAAAAACGTATAGATTCACGAGCTAATAACAAAACTGCTAAAGAACAAACAAAAGTACCTGGTAAAAGTACCACTGTATAAAATACAGCTCCTTTTAACGCATATGTTCCACAAAGATAACTTGCACAAAAACCTATACTAAAACCCTTGAAAAATAAAACTAATGCTGAAGTTAGACCACCCCAAATAGAAAGTCCTAATAAAAATTCTAATCCCAAAAATAAACAAGAAGTTGAAAGCGAAACAATAAACACTTCTGAAAAGGGCGCAGAAGCATTTTTCGATATATTCGCTAAAAACAGAGAGCTAATAGTTTTTATAGTTTTTTGATCTGCATTTTGAATATTTACAGATCCAGAAATAATTCCAACTATTAAAAAACATATTAATAAGCAAAATATTTTATTTTTTTTAACAAAAAATATAAAAGAATCGCTCTTAAAACGGTTTTTAATCCTTCTTGCAAAGAGAAATTTTCTCACAATTATCCCCCTACTTTGAAGACAACTTTAGAAAATATCTATGATTATTAAGACTTGATTAGACTCACAAATATCTTCATCTAAAAAAAACAAAAAAATTAATATTAAATCTAACTATCGCAAGCGCCTGTTGTCTATTAAAATTTCTAAAACTATAAAAAAGATCTTCAATCTTTTTCTGCAAAACTTTATTTGCAAGAAAAAAATTGAGCGTATCGTAGCATATGCAATTAAAATAGTATATTTTTTAAATTTTATGTTGATTTTTTAAAATACTCCAGTGATAATTGTTTAAATAATTTGTTAAAAATGAATAAAAATATTACTTTAAAATATCTTTTTTTATTTATAATTACTAAAAAACTTTTAAGGGAGCTCGATATGTCAGAAAAAAAAATTAAATTAGGAAATTTCAACTTTTCAAATTTTAAAGAAAAATCTAAATCAAAAAATAAAATATGGATAATTATAAGTTGCATTTGTGTTTCACTTTGCGTTCTGTTTTTGTTATCACTTTATTTGATGACAAAAGACAATTATGCAGATAAATTTGATAATAAAACATCACAAAATTTTGACGTATTTTTTCGGTTTATAACAGCAGCATCTCTTGACGAGGAAGTTTCAATAAAATTTAGCGAGATTGATTCTTTTTTGAATCCTTTATTAAACCAATACAACTCTTCTTCAAACGATAAACTTGGATTTTTGGAGCGTTTAAATTTTATTACTGCAAGCCACATAAATAATGGAGAAAAAGCTTTTAAAATTTATTTGTCCGTAACATTTGGTAATATGCATTTAAGTTTTATTGTTGATACAAAGCTTCGCCTTTTAGAAGATAAATCTGCTATTTGTTTTGATGTAAATCGCACGCAAATTGGCCAAATGCCAATTCCAAGAAAATTACTACTACATTTTGCAAAATCCAAATTCCCAGCAAATTGGAAGATAGAAGACACAAAAATACTGGTTCCTTCTTGCTTACAACTTAATTTTTTAAATTCAAATCTCAATTTTGATATTAAAAAACTAGAAGTACTTGAAGATGAAATAGTACTGAGAACCTCGTCTAATAAGCAACATTTGGGTGATTTTATTACTGATCAATTAAAAAATTTTATTTTCAGAAACACAAAACATCTTTCCTGCAAACTTGTTTGACAAGATTTATCTAGAATTTTAACCACTAGCAATATGTGAAAATATTCTGAAATTAGCACCAAAACATATGCTAAATTTTTCCTCTACAAAAATTTGTAGAGGATTTTTGTGTGAATATTTTAAGAGAAAGAGGCAACAATAAAGTTTGGAAGCTGACAAAAATTATTTGGATTATTTAAAATACTGGAGGTAAAAACCACATGGTAAATTTTCTTAAAAAAATTTGCAAATTAAACTTTGGAGAGTTCGAAGATAAAGAATTTAGAAAATTTTTGAGGCTTGGTACGCTTTTTCTTCTTCTCGTAGGAATTTATTGGACAATGCGTCCTTTTAAAGATGGCATATTTATTGAATTCGTAAATGCTGATGAACAACCTTGGGCTAAACTCGTTTCTTTGGGGGTTATGCTTGTACTTGTTGCTATATATTCAAATCTCGTTTCTAGAATACCAAAAGAAAAACTTTTATCTATCATGCCAGCTTTTTATGGAGTTTTAACCATGTTGTTTTCTATTTTTGTTTTTCTTGTTCAAAATAAGACAATTAATGACAAACTCATCGTGCGTATAATTGGGTATAGTTGGTATGTTTTTGTCGAGAGCTTTGGTTCTTTAATAATCGCGTTATTTTGGGCTTATGCATCAAGTATTACAATAGCAAAATCTGCAAAACAAGGCTTTCCGTTAATATATGCTTTAGGTCAGGTTGGTGGGATACTTTTTCCTCTCTTTCTTATTACTATCCCTCAAATGTATAAAGTTCAGTCCACACCTTTAGCAATGGCAATACTTTCATTTGCTATGTTTTTACCCAAGTTACTTATTAGATATTTCATAAAGCATACACCAGAAGAATTAAGAACTTCTACCATTCCCACTCAAATAGAAAACAAAGAACAAGAAAAAAAACAAAAAAAAGCAAGCTTTACTGATGGTCTGAAGCTACTTTTAACCCATAAGTATTTATTTGGAATATTTTTAGTGAATTTCTTTTTTGAATTTGTTGTTACTATATTTGATTTTAATTTTAAATATCAGGTACAAGAAACAATTAAAATTTCAACTGAAAGACAAGCAATACTTGGGTGGTACTCTGTTTCTGTAAACACTGTGTCTTTAATATTTTTATTGCTCGGAGTTAATCAAATAACTAAACGCATAGGCATGGGTGTAGCCCTTGCTTGTACACCCGTACTTTTACTTCTATCTTTAATAGGTTTCGTTACTATGGGACAGTTACTGATGTTTTTACTTGTTTTAATGGTTTCCTCAAAAGCTATCAACTACGCCTTGAATGGCCCGTCGCTTAAGCAGCTTTACATTCCAACCAGTCAAGAAGCAAAATCACAAGCACAAGCGTGGATTGAAACATTCGGTTCTAGAAGTTCAAAAGTAATAGCCGGACAGTGCAACTTATTAAGGCCTGTCTTAGGTACAGCTAGTTATATCATGTTGGGAAGTTCGTTAAGTTTCTTATGTACTGGATTATGGCTTATAATCGCCATATTTTTAGGTAAAACTTACAAAAAAGCTATAGACTCAAACTCTGTAATTTGCTAGAACTAGCAGTTACTGTGTCTCAAAACAATTTATCGAAATCTTTAACAAATTTGAAAGATGTCCTAAAGTATTTCCGTAATACACTTTAACTTAGACTCAGAGCCTCAACACATATAACAATCAACCAAAACTCACAATTTATAGATATTTTAGCACACATCAAATGATACAAATATTTTAAGAAGCTCAGTTCTAATAGAAGACTTTGTGTTAAAACACGGACAACCTGTTTGCTGAATTCGGTTGATACATTCCGAAATATTTCTAAATACGGCACACCATTATAAATAAGTTATTTCTCTAGGGTTTTGATTTGTCCTTTAGTTTTTTAAAAAAGAAAACTAAACCAACTAAAGAAGATAAAAATGCTAACAGTAAACCACCAATAGCAACAAAACCGGTAGTAGGATTATTGCCTGAACCTAGATGAGATAATCCTGTTTTGTCGCTTAAAAAATCGCTCCTGCTATTATTGCTATCTGAATCAGTTGCGGTGCTATTTTCAGCATTTTCAAAATCACCTTCGTTGTTAACTGACTCAAAATTTTCCGGAGATAAGGACTTAGTATTGTCTTCGTTTGCTTTTATATCTTGCCCCTTATTATCTTTTACGATGGGTTGAGATTCAGGTTCCTCTTGCCGATTAGAGCTAAGTCTGTTTTGCAGCTCCTTAAAAAATAAAACCTGTCTTCCTTGTCCTTTTAACAAGTCCTCAAAACTAGTTTGCTTTGTTTCAAAAAGTCTTTCTAAACTATTAACATACGGTAAAACGTCTCTTAATCTCTTTTCATTTTCTTCTGAATTTGAATTTTCAAGCGCAGATTGTACGACTTCTGAAGAAATTAAGTTTATTAAATTACCAGTTAAAAAAAGCACATATGCATCCGTTCTAGGAACAAAATTTAAATCCTCTCTATGTTTTTCATCAACATACTTTTCTAATTTTTCCGACTCTTGAGATATGTGAACTAACCTAGCGCTTCTTTCTTTACCTTCAGAGTAATCTTCTGTCAAAAGATTTAGAGCTTTGCCAACATTCCTCCAATACGCCGACTCTCTTTCTTTTTCGCCACGTTGTCCTTCTGAAGTCTCTACGGCAACCCTACGCGCATTCTGTAGAGCTATTCTGATTTCATTGAAACAATCAACCTGATCTGGTGTTTGAAATTTTGATTCATTTTCTTCTAGCCAAACATCCATCAAAAAAGCATCGTAGTCATTTGCTTTGACCTTATCAAGCGAAGGAAGAACCCTCTGCTCTTGCGGTGGTAAACCAACACTGACTATACTCGGCCCATTCGTCATAAAACTAACGGGTTTAATAGCACTAGCCGTATTCAAGATACTGATGTTAAGTTGTATTCCTACGAACACAAAAACAACAACACATGACAAAACTCCATTAGCAAAAAACTTCCTCATTTTCCCTGCCTCCTGAGATATTATGAATTTTTTCGATCTACCCTAGAATGTAAAACACGAAAACACATTAAGTCAACACTTTTTTATTTTAAATTTATTTTGTCTTGTTTTTTTAGATTAAGTTTTCGGCAATTAAAAACATAAAAACTCCAGTAATCCCTTCTGTAACTGATTTTAGCGTGTCAAATATTTTTAAAATTTTTGTTGCTTACTTGAGAAAATACTTATAGCTTAACTTTTAAGCCAGAAAATTTAAAAATAACAAACAAAAAAATACTTAAAAGAAGCACCCGGTGAGAACAATTAAAAAATTTTTTTATTTTTTTATGATATCTTTTTTAAAATCATTTAGACATATTAAATTTTATTTTTTTGAAGTTGATTAGCACACAAATTCACCATGTTTTAATATAAAATTTGTATTCTCAAACCCTCACAACGATGCCCTGGCATTTTCTCCAAAAAATGCTTCGTAAATCTTTTCTCGTTTTTTTAGTAATTTTTCCATATCTCGATTCTTAGTCTTTTTACTCAAAATATTCTGTTAAGTTTAGCGTTTCATGCGTGGTTTTGTGAATCTACGCTAAAAACAATTCGTCGTTCTCGCTATCAATCGTATAGCAATTAGGATACATTGAAAGCATTATAAATGCTCCAACATTTGAACTAGTAGCTACAATTGCATATTTTGAAGCCTTAATAATCTCTAGATCAATTAAGAAATTTTTTATGTATACTCTTTTTTTATCTGTTGATAAAGCATTAAATTCCAATTGATCATATGACTTGTTAGTGCTAGGCCTTGAAAAAAAATCATAGGATGGAAATTTTTCTTTAAATGAATCCACTATTGCCGGATCATCAGAAACAACAAAAATATTTTTTATCTTATTTTCTTTGGTTTTTTCTATGTTTTTGAATCTGTCCATATAAGTTTCTAAACTCGAAAAACCGCCATTAACTTCAGTTATTTTGTCACCGCGCCGCACATGAAAACCTACGAACCCCTCGTTAATTAAAGTCGCATATTTTTTGATTTCTTCATTTACTTCTTGACGGAATTTTTCGTTGAAAATGTATGTTTTTTCTATTTCTTTTCTGTATTGTTCTCTCCTTACTTTTCCTAATTTTCCTTTGAAGTTACATTCATGTCTTTTTTCATAAAAATCACCGCTGAGTACCCACTTATTTTTACATTCAGAAAGACGAGTTTTGCCAATCCAATTTTCTTTGAATTTTATCTTCTTTATATCAAATGGAACAAAATATGTATCAAATCCGCCTATGTTATCCTTTAAGTTTTCGTCAATATAAAGCTCATAATTATTTTCACGACACCAAATCTTACAACCTAAAAAATTCAGATATTCACTAAAAAATCCATGTATAGTAAATGGACGATAAAAACATTTCACTGTTTTTAATTTTTCCTCAGTTTTCCCAAAAAAATACACCGAACTAAGCGTAATAATTAAAATAATAAAGAACGAAAAAATAAAGCTCCTAGATTTTACAAAATTCATAAACCATCTTCCTTTGCTACTGTAAAATTTTGTCCAAAATCATTATATTTTTATTATTTTAATTCGAAAATCTTCATAAGAAGTTGAAAATTCTTTGTTTCTCTTTGCAAGCATAACTGTATTCAACTCGCCCAAAGAATATTTTATATTCAAATTCAATGGATTGCTTTTAATCATTAAAGAAAATAATGATTGATCGTGCCTGTTTTCTTTAAAACCGGGTTTATTAGGGATAACGCTCGGTTTATCTGTCATCATTTCAAATTTGTTTTTATATATCTCAACCATTTTGCTGAACATTTTAACTGTTTTTTCGCTTTTTACTACTATTATCCTATCACTTTCTAATTGTCCAGAACTTAATGTTTCTTTGTTTTCATAAACCCCAAAAAAGCTTAAAATATCTCCTTTTGACCAATATTGTTCCGCACAATCTTCTTCCGGCAATTGCCTGGCAATTAGATCGTATTTTTTCTCCCTTATTATTTGCAAATATTTTTCAACACTGTTTCCGAAATTGTCATGTAATTCGCATCCAACATCAGTGAAAATAAGAACGTCTCCATCCTTCATTTCTCGCAAACTTTGTAAAATTATTTGTGGTTTCCAACAATAAAAACCGAATCCCCTAGTTTCATAATTTAAAAAGTTCTTAAATTGATTTAAAAACTCTGTTTCAAGTGAGTGCTCATTGTATATAAATATTCCCTTAAAAAGACTTCTATAATTTAAAACTTCGTTATAGATTCTTTTAGCAGAAAGATGTAAATTAGAACTTGCAAAAGTAGCAAAATACAAATTTTGTCTCTTATCTTTTTTTATTGTTTTTTTAAAAAAACTTGATGAAAAAAAAACGCAAATAACAAAAACACATATCAATATCATTATGAAAAATTTGTTTCTCAATTTTTTTTTCATTAAGTGTCAACTCATTTTTAGAAAAATTTTGTTCGACTTCCTGAACCAATCATACATTTCTCAATATTAAAACAATATACTTATAAAAAATATAAAAAATACTTGGTTATTCAAGTTTTTTAAAATTCGAATTTAAATTTATGAGTAGGGAATATTAATGTTGTTGAATAAAAATAAACATATTTGCCTTAAATTATTTCTGACTTTTATTGTTTCATTGTTGATAGCTACAATACTCCTTATAAATCTTTCAAAAAAGTGTTCAAATTTATATTTTGTATCCGTATCAAAATTAAATGAACATATTCCATCTAAAAAATTGTGTAATCAAATATTGCAGCACAAAAATCTTTTTAAAGGAATATATGTGTATGACAAAGATTATTCTATAGAATTTCTTTCAAAAAAAACAAAATGTTTTTACAAAAACTGGATAAATTATAATGAAAACTGTCAAAATTTTTACAATAAATTTTTCAATGAAGTCTCAGCAATTTTGAATTTGATGAAGAAAATTAAAGACAACGACATTATCATTTATGTCGACCCTGGTCATTGTATTTGTAAAAATTTTAAAAAAGATATAAAAAACCACATAACTTCAATGCGACACAATAATTACGATATGTCTGTTAATAGTCTAGATATGTCTGGCTCAGAACGTTATATCAGTAAAGATTTTAGTCTTTTTTCGAATCTTTTTAAAATTCCAGAAGACAAAAAATCCATTGGAATGATCGAACCCGATATACAGATAATTATAAAAAACAAAAAAACGTTGAATCATTTTGAAAAGCTTTTAGATACACTAATTGATAACTGCGATTTGCTTTTAAATAAAGCTGATGATACATCTAAAGAAAAAAGGTGTAAAATCCTATTTTCGTTGTTTACTAAAAAAAATCCACTTGGTTTGAAACTAGACTGTTCTGATAATAAACTGGATTTGATATTCTTAAAAGAAGAAAAAATTATTGACTCTAGCAAGCATTTTAATGCGTATATCGAGAAAAACGAAAGGACGCAGTTTGTTAAACCCGATTAGCTATATTATTTTATTATCTCCTTAAATCCGATCATTATCTTTGTCACCATAACAGAATTTACAATTTCCCTTACAGAAAATTACATTTTTTTGCTGTTTTTTTATTAAAAAGTTTTATTAATGCAACATCGCAGTTAATTTTAGTCAATCTCCATTGTAACAGAACTTTCAAAACCCCAACCCCCAACCCCATATATGTCACCTGGCTTAAGCGGTTTTTTGAGTTCAAATTATAGACTATCTTGTAAAAAATAATACTAAATATTTTTTGTTAAATTACAGCATGATATTAA